>DASSNR010000127.1:0-9148 GCA_035687925.1 Gemmatimonadaceae bacterium
GACTCGCAACAGCTCGCGCTGTCATCGCCCCAGTCGCCGAGGCCGTTTCTGACTCACTGACCCACTGACTCACTGACTCACCCCTATCGAGTCCCGAGTCCCGAGTCCCGACTCCCGAATCACGGCCTCCATCCCCCGCGCCGCTTCGTGCAATGCGTCGGCGGGCGTCGCCTGCCCCGTCAGCGCGCGATGCAGTTGGATCTGCAGCAGTCCGGAGAGCTCCGTGTAGATCGGGGTGACGGGACGCGGGACGGCGTGCCGGATGGCGTCGCGCACGACGCCGACCGGAACGGGGAGCGCGCGCGCGAGGCGCGGATCATCGTAGAGCGCGGCACGCGGCGGGTACTGGCCGGTCACCTGCGCACGCTCGAGCATCTGCGCGGGCGCAGTGAGGTACGCGATGAGCGCGTAGGCCAGCTCCGGGTGCTCGCTATACGCATTGATGGCGAGCTGGGCGCCACCGAGTGCCGCAGTGGGGCGGCCACCGGGTGCGGCGGGCATCGTCGCGACGGCGAAGTGGCCGGCGACGCGCGACTGCGCGCTGTCCATCATCGGAGCGTAGGCGTACGGCCAATTGCGCATGAAGACGGCGTTTGCGTTCTGGAAGGCGAAGCGCGTCTCCTCCTCGTGCCATGTGAGGACCTCGGGCGGCGTCACATGCCACCGCGTGATCTCATCGCGCATGAAGGTCAGCGCCTGGATGCCCTGCGGTGAATCGACGACGACATGCCCGGCGTCGTCCATGATCGTACCGCCGAAGCCGCCCAGATACTCGACGAAGGTGGTGACGAGCCCCTCGTAGCGCGCGCCCTGCCACACGATCCCGTTCGGCGGACCGCCAGGCGCATGCATCCCCCGCTCGGCCAGCGTGACGAGCTCGTCCATGCTCGCGGGCGCGTGCGCGAGGAGATCAGTGCGCCAGTAGAGGAGCCCGACGTCAACGAACCACGGGAGCGCGAAGAGCCGGCCATTCCACTGGTTCGCGGCGATGGTCGCGGGAAAGAACGCGGTATCCGGAGGCGCGAAGCGATCGAGCGGGAGGATCCAGCCCGCAGCGGCGAACTCCGGCGTCCACACGACGTCGAGCTGCAGAACATCGGGGTCGCCGACGTGCGCGTTGAGCCATTGCACGAAGAGCTGATGGCGCTGCGTCGCGTCGTCGGGGGTGGGCTGCACCTTCACGATCACGCCCGGATGCTCCACCATGAAGCGAGCGATCTGTCGGCGCACGAGCTGACCCTCGGCGCCCAACGCGCTGCCCGAGAAGGTGATGACGGGACGGGTGTCATGCTCGACGCGGCAGGCGGCGGCCGTGACGATGACGCCGAGCGCAGCAAGCATGCGGACGACCCGGGCGAACGGCATCATGCGGCAGAACGGTGCAGGATGAGCATGCATACTGTTGGTGCGCCGGAGCCGCGGTGTCAACGCCCCACGTGATCAGAACGATATGCGCCCGGCCGCCAACACCGCCTCGATCTCCGCCTCCAACACATCCGTCGGCGGCAGGCTCTCCGGCAGCTTCCCCGGCATCCGCGCCGTCACGCGATACTCAGCCACCCCGATTGGCGCGCCGATGTCACGGAGCGTGTACTCGACGACCACGCCGTTCTTCCCCGTACACAGGATCAGCCCGATCGACGGACTGTCCGCGTGCTGCTTGAGCTGTGCGTCCACGGCCGCGAGATAGAACCCCATCTTCCCCGCGAACTCCGGCTTGAACGGCTCCATCTTGAGGTCGATGACGACGTAGCAGCGGAGCACGAGATGGTAGAAGAGGAGATCGAGGAAGAACTCGTCACCGCCCACCGAGAGTCGATACTGTCGCCCCACATAGGCGAAGCCGAGTCCGAGCTCGAGCAGGAATTGCGAGATGTGCGCGACGAGCCCGCGCTCGAGCTGTCGCTCGGTCGCGTCGGCGGCGAGCTCGAGAAAGTCGAAGGTGTACGGATCCTTGATCATCGCGCGGGCGAGATCAGACTGCGGCGGCGGGAGCACACGATCGAAGTTCGACGCCTGCGTGGGCGGGGCGAGCCGAGTGTGGAGCTCGGTCTGGATCTGCAGCGCGAGCACGCTCCGACTCCATCCATTCGCCGCGGCCTGCCGCGCATACCACACGCGCACCGCGGGATCATCCAGCCTGTCGAGCAGGAGCCTGTTGTGCCCCCATGGGATATGCGTGAGCGACTCGGGGAGAGTAGGGCCACCGAATTCTGCCACAGCCTGTGGCAGAATTGGAGTTGCTCCAGATCGGGACGGCAATTCTGCAGCAGCCTGCTGCAGAATTGCCGCGCCGCGCGAATAGGCCAGATAGAACGAGCGCGCGTAGCGCAGATTGCGCAGCGAAAATCCGGTCTGCCCGGGGAACTCGCGCTGGAGATCCACGGAGAGCCGCTCGATCACGGCGCTCCCCCAGCCGTCGCGCTCCTGCCGCTCGACGATCTCGCGGCCGATGTCCCAGTACAGCACGATCAGCTCGCGGTTCACCGCGACGCTCGCCTTGAGTTGCGCGGCGCGAATGCGTTCCTTCAGGTGCGCGAGCACGGCGGCGTAGCCGGCCGGCGCGCGATGGACGACGTCGGGCTGGCGCTCGCTCTCTCGACTCCAGCGCTCGGTGCCGTTCGATCGAGTGTGCGCGCGGGTGCGCGTCGACGTGCGCATTGTGGCAACCTCTCTGCTCGGCATCCTCCGGCCTCCATACGGTTGACCCGCTACGATAGACCGGCCCCGCGCCACGCCCATCACCCAAACATCGCGCGCGTACCCCAGTGTCCCGCGTCGTCCCTCTTGCCGACCTCGCGCGCTCGCGTACGTTCTGCGGGAGGCAGAAGGCGATGTCATTCCGAGCGAAGCGAGGAATCTCGGGCCCTTGTCATTCCGAGCGAAGCGAAGAATCTCGGGCCCTTGTCATTCCGAGCGAACGCGAGGAATCTGGGCTTGGCGAGTAGAGATCCCTCGCTGACACTCGGGATGACAGCTCCGCTCGGGATGACAATCGACGGATGTCCCTTCTCCCTGATCCCGCATCCCGCATCCCGCATCCCGCATCCCGCTTCCCGCTTCCCGCTTCCCGCTTCCCGCTTCCCGCACCCCACCATGCGCCTTCACACTCTCGCCCCGCTCACACTTCTCGCAGGCCTCGCCCTCTCGGCGCCGCGCGCCGTTGCGCAGGACGCCGTCCCCGACTCGGCGTTCTTCGCGGCGTTCAAGTGGCGGAGCATCGGGCCGAATCGTGGCGGGCGCTCGCTCGCCGTCGCCGGCAGCGCGTCGCGCCCGCTCGAGTACTACTTCGGCGCGGTGGGCGGCGGGCTGTGGAAGACGACCGACGGCGGCACCACGTGGAAGCCGGTGACCGATGGCCAGATCAAGAGCAGCTCCGTCGGCGCGGTCGCGGTGTCGGCGTCGAATCCCGACATCGTCTACATCGGGATGGGCGAGACCGAGCTGCGCGGGAACGTCATGCAGGGTGATGGCGTCTACAAGTCCACCGACGGCGGAAAGACGTGGACGCACATGGGGCTCGACGACACGCAGGCGATCGCGCGCATTCGCGTCGATCCGTCGAACCCCGATCTCGTGTACGTCGCGGCGATGGGGCATCCGTTCGGACGCAACGCGGAGCGTGGCGTTTTCCGCTCGAAGGACGGCGGGAAGACGTGGCAGAAGATCCTCTTCATGGGCGACTCGGTGGGCGCCGAGGATCTCGTGATCGATCCGTCGAACTCGAAGGTGCTCTACGCGACGTTCTGGAAAGCGTCGCGCACCTCGTGGAGCATGGATGCGGGCGGACCGGGCGGCGGGATCTTCAAGAGCACCGATGGCGGCGATCACTGGACCGATCTCACGCGCAATCCCGGGATGCCCAAGGGGCTCATCGGAAAGATCGGTGTGTCGGTGTCGGGCGCGGATCCGAACCGCGTGTACGCGATCGTCGAAGCCGAGGATGGCGGCGTCTTCCGGTCGGACGATGGCGGGAAGAGCTGGACGAAGACGAACGACGAGCGGAAGCTGCGCCAGCGTGCGTTCTACTACACGCGCATCTACGCCGATCCGAAGGACAAGGATCGCGTGTACGTGCTGAACGTCAACTTCTTCCGCTCCGACGATGGCGGGAAGACGTTCGACACATCGATCCGTGTGCCGCACGGTGACAATCACGATTTGTGGATCGCGCCCAACGATCCGCAGCGCATGATCGAAGGGGACGACGGCGGCGGCACGGTGTCCACCAACGGCGGCGAGACGTGGACGGACGAGGACTATCCCACCGCGCAGTCGTACCACGTGGCGACGACGGTCGACGTCCCCTACCAGGTGTGCGGCGCGCAGCAGGACAACAGCACCTTCTGCGTGTCGAGCACGGGACGCGGCGACGACTTCTACAGCGTGGGCGGCGGCGAGTCGGGTTACATCGCGCCCGATCCGAAGGACCCGAACGTCTTCTACGCGGGGAGCCAGGGCGCGCTCCTCACGCGCTTCGATCGCAGCAACGATCAGGTGCGCGACGTGCAGGTGTATCCGCGCTTCTTCTCCGGCGAGCCCTCGAGCGCGCTCCCCGAGCGGTGGCAGTGGACGTACCCCATCGTCTTCTCACCGAAGGACCCGCACATCCTCTACACGTCATCGCAGCATCTCTTCAAGACGACGGACGAAGGACAGACGTGGCAGAAGATCAGCCCTGATCTCACGCTCGCCGATCCGAAGACGCTCGGCGTGAGCGGCGGACCGATCACGCACGACATGAACGGCCCGGAGATCTACGCGACGATCTTCACCATCGCGCCCTCACACTTCGACACGAACGTCATCTGGACGGGCTCGGACGACGGGCTCGCGTACATCACACGCGACGGCGGCGCACACTGGACGAACATCACGCCGAAGGATCTGCCGAAGTACAGCCGCATCAGTCTCATCGAAGCGTCGCCGACCACGCCGGGCACCGCGTACCTCGCGGCCAAGCGGTATCAGCTCGACGATCGCGCGCCGTACATCTACCGCACGCACGATTACGGACAGACGTGGACGAAGATCATCACCGGCATTCGCGCCGGCGACTACGTGCACGCGGTGCGCGAGGATCCCACGCGCAAGGGACTGCTCTACGCGGGGACGGAGCATGGCATCTACATCTCCTTCGACGACGGCGATCACTGGCACTCGCTCTCGCTCAACCTTCCCGACGTGCAGGTGCCCGACATCGCCGTCGAGAAGAACGATCTCGTGATCGCGACGCACGGCCGGTCGATGTACGTGCTCGATGACATCGGACCGATCCGCCAGTTCGGTCGCGAGGTCGCGTCGGCGCCGGTGCACCTCTTCGCCCCATCCCCCGCGGTGCGCGGACTGAACGAAGCGAGCATCCAGTATTCGCTCGACCGCAACGCAGACACGGTGAAGATCGAGATTCTCGACGCGAGCGGTCGCGTGATCCGCACGATGATGGGCGGCTATCGTGACACGACGGCCGCATCGAAGCGCACCGCGCGCGAGGGATCGAACGCCGCCGCCGGGATGCGCGCGTCAGGCTCGGGTGGCCAAGCGGCGCTCGACAGCGCCGCGAGCTCGGCCCCCAAGGGGTGCGAGACCTCGCGTCGCGGCCGCCAGTCGTCACCCACCGGCAATCGCGGGCTCAACCGCTTCACCTGGGATCTCACCTATCCCGGCGCCGTCACCTTCCCATGCCTCATCATGTGGGGCGCGTCCGCGGAGCGCGGTCCGATCGCCGTGCCGGGCGATTATCAGATACGGCTCACTGCGAACGGCGTCACGCAGACGCAGCCGCTCACGGTGAAGATGGACCCGCGCCTCAAGGGCGTGACACAGGCCGACCTCGCCGAACAGTTCGCGCTCGCGATGAAGGTCCGCGACCGCGTGAGCGACGCGGACAACGCGGTGATCCGCATTCGCGCTGTGCGACAGCAGGTGGAATCGCGCATGACGCAGGCGCACGACAAGAAGATCACCGCCGCCGGCCAGGCGCTCTCGGCCAAGCTCACCAGCGCCGAAGATTCGCTCTATCAGACGAAGAACCGCAGCGGTCAGGACCCGCTCAACTTCCCGATCAAGCTCAACAATCGCATCGCCGCCCTGGGCCGCAGCGTGGAGACAGGCGACGCCAAGCCCACCGCCGCCGCGTACGTCGTGTTCAAGGAGCTCTCCGCCAACCTCGACGCGCAACTCGACGCGTTGAACTCGCTGTTCGACACGGACCTCGCACACTTCAACGCGATGCTGAAGGCGAAGCACCTGGACGCCGTGCAGGTGCCGCGGCCGGAGCTTACGCCGTGAGAATGCGGGAAGCGGGAAGCGGGATGCGGGATGCGACCGGCTCGTAGCGAAGAAGCCCTCACCCCCGAGGCTGTTGCGCTTCCCGCTTCCCGCATAGCGCTTCCCGCGCCGTTCCTACCCCACCGCCTCCCACGCCTGCTGCACGGTCTCCGTCGCGTGCTCCAACGCCGGCGCATCGCCGGTCTGGGCGATGGCGGGCGGGAAGTAGGCGTTGCGGATGTACTGCATGACCATGCGCTGCGTGTTGAAGAACGAGCCATTGAGCGCCATGGCCGAGCGCATCACCTGCGCGTAGGAGTACGGAAGGCCGTAGAAGAGCGGGAGGATGACGCGCTCGAGCTTGAGGTAGAGATCGTTCACGTCGCCCGACTGATCGGTGTCGTTCGCATCGCTGCTCCCGATCGACCAGCCTGTCACACCCTCGACGTGCCCCTCGACCCACCAGCCGTCGAGGACGCTGAGCGATGGGATGCCGTTGAGCGCGGCCTTCATCCCGCTCGTGCCTGAAGCTTCGAGCGGCTTCATCGGGTTGTTGAGCCAGAGGTCGACGCCGGACACGAGGTACTGCGCGATCCCCATCTCGTAGTTCTCGAGGTAGACGACCTTCACCGCATCGCCCAGCGCATCGCGCGCCTCGAAGATGTGGCGGATGAGCTGCTTGCCACCCTCATCGCGCGGGTGCGCCTTCCCCCCGAAGATGATCTGCAGCGGACCCGAGTGCTGTGCGATGCTCTTCAGTCGCTCGAGATCGGTGAAGATGAGATCCGCGCGCTTGTACGGCGTCGCTCGGCGCGCGAAGCCCACGGTCATCGCCGCGGGATCGAGCACCACACCCGTGCGGCGCTCGACCTCGCCGAGCAGCTCGCGCTTCGATCGCGCGTGCGTCTCGCGGATCTCGTCGAGCGGGATGTTCACCGCATAGCGCAGATACAGGTTGTCGCGCCGCCACTCGGGGATGTGCCGATCGAACAGCTCGCGCACGGGCGCCGACGTCCACGTGGCCGCGTGCACGCCGTTCGTGATGGAGTTGATCGGATACGTCGGGAACATCCCCTGCGACACCTCGCGGTGCCGGAGCGCAACGCCGTTCACGTAGCGCGAGAGCCGGAGCGCGAGGTGCGTCATGTTGAGCACGCCGTCGTCCAGGCAACCGATGGCCTTCAGCAGATCAGCGCGCGCCTCGCCAAGCAGCGCGCGCGTCTGCACCTCGGGAAACTTGTCGTGCCCCGCGGGCACCGGCGTGTGCGTGGTGAAGATGCACTGCCGGCGCACGGCCTCGATGTCGGCGTCCGTCACATCCCAGTGCGACCGGTCCGCGAGCTGGCGCTCGAGCCGCCAGAGGGTGAGCAGCGCCGCGTGTCCCTCGTTGATGTGGTAGCGCATGTCGCCGCCGATCCCCAACGCCTCGAGCATCGCCGCGCCGCCCATGCCGAGCACGATCTCCTGGCACAGCCGGTAGTGGCTGTCGCCGCCGTAGAGCGAATCGGTGATCGTGCGGTCCCACTCCGAGTTCTCGGGGAGCGCCGTGTCGAGCAGAAAGACGGGGACGACGTGTCCTGTGACGCCGCGCACATCGTAGCGCCAGGCGCGCACCGCGACCTCACGCCCGTCGATCCGCACGCGAACCACGGGTGCGAGCTGCACGAGCGTCTCCGCGGGGTTCCACGTTGCGGGCGCTTCGATCTGCTGCCCCGCCGCGTCGAGCTGCTGGCGGAAGTAGCCGTTCCGGTGCACGAGGGTGACGGCGACCATGGGGAGCTGCAGGTCGGCGGCCGAACGGAGGGTGTCACCGGCGAGCACGCCCAGCCCGCCGCTATACGTGGGGATCGCCTGCTCGAGGCAGATCTCCATGGAGAAATACGCAATCGTCGCGTTCGAGATGTCCTGAATCATCGGCTCATCAGCTACTCAAGAGGGCGGGAGGATCGCCCCAGATGACCAGGGGCGACAAGCGTGCCAGGGAGAGATGGTCTGGAAGGCGCCGCTGGCCGAGTTGGAGAGGATCCTTCATCCGCACCTACACAGATGTAGTACCCGGCACGACGGGGGGGCGTTCCGACTGCGGTCGTCAGTCGTCGGTCGTCGGTCGTCGGACACACCCGCGAGATGCTTCGGAGCGCCTGACGACAGCTGGCTGACGACTGACGACTGAGAGCTGACAACTGTCGTCAAGACGACTGCCTTCAGGCGACTGCAACCAGGAGCGCAACGGGTAAAGTGTGAAATACCTGCGCGAAGCGCAACAGGAAATTTGCGCCATCGACGCTGGGCTCCACCGGCCGGCCCGTGAGCGCACACTCCCAGCGCGCGCGGGCGAGTGCGGGCGGGAGACGGATGGCAGCGTCGCCCCACGCGGCGCTCCCGAGCGGGAGGCCGTTGTCCCTGGCGAGCGCGAGCGTGCGGCGCGGGGCGATCGTGAGCGACGCGAGATCACCCATCGTGCGCGCGAAGGCGAGCACATGATCGGCCGCCCACCCCTCGGCGTGCAGCGGGACGTAGGCGCCAGCGCGGAAGAGCTCGGCGTGCGTGCGGCGGGTGAGGAGCGCGCGACGGATGACGTGGAGTTTGAGACGCCCGTCGCTGGGCGATGCGACCATCGAGCGGAGGAGCGCAGCATTGTCACCCCGAGCGCCGTGATTGTCATCCCGAGCGCCGTGATTGTCATTCCGAGCGCCGTGATTGTCATCCCGAGCGCCGTGCTTGTCATTCCGAGCGGAGCGAGGAATCTCGCTCTCCCGGCCGAGATCCCTCGCTTCGCTCGGGATGACAGCTTCGCTTTCGCTCCGGAAGACAGCTTCGCTCGGGATGACATCATCACGGAGCAGTCGCTCGCGCTCGGCGAAGTCCACGGGGCGGC
>DASSNR010000219.1:0-7963 GCA_035687925.1 Gemmatimonadaceae bacterium
GGCTCCGTCGCCGCCGTCTGCTTCAACGTGAAGGGGCCGGACCTCTGCTACCTCGATCTCCCCGGCGAGCTCGATGACCAGGAGCGCGAGATGTACCGCGCGCTGGGGGTGAGCCCCACACCGTTCGAGAAGGTGCGCTACTTCGCGCCGCTCAAAGGCGACGGCTACTCGCTCAACACGCTCCGCTCGAACGAGCAGCTCCTCCACAACGTGCAGCCGCTCACGTGGGGGCTGCGCGAGGTGCTGCAGTTCGCCGAAGTGCTGCTCAACAAGGACGACGTGGACGCGAAGGCCGATGCGCTCATCGACTTCATCAAGGAGCGCGTGATCGATCGCGAGTTCAAGGATCCGGTGCTGAGCCGTCCGCACGCCGTGCGTACCTTCGCCGACCTCGAGGCGTGGTTCAAGGATCTCATCCGCGGGATGGAGCAGAAGAACGGCGGCGAGAGCTGGCGCACGCACCACATCGCGACCATTCGCAAAGTGCGGAACCGCCTGTCCAACATCTCCACGCGGTGCGCGGGGCTCGTCACCGACGATGGGACGCCGAGCGATCTGCCGTGGGGGAGCTTCGAGGACCGGGCGGTGTACGTAGTGGACGTCGCGCTCCTGGAGGAGGACGCGCAGGATCTGATCTTCGCGCGCATCGTCTCCAAGCTGCGCGAGCATCTGGAGCGGCGCGACCTGGGCGTCAAGCACGTCGTGGTGTTCGTGGACGAGCTGAACAAGTACGCGCCCGGCGACGGACCCGAGAGCTACGTTCGCAAGATGCTGCTCGACATCTCGGAGCGCGGGCGCTACCTGGGGCTCGTGCTCTTCAGCGCGCAGCAGTTCCGCTCGCAGGTGCATCGACGGGTGGTGGGGAATGCGGGGACGGCGCTCTTCGGGCGCATGGACGGTGATGAGCTCTCGACGCCGGGGTACTCGGTGCTGAGCCCGGCTACGCGCACGAAGCTCGCGACACTGGCAAAGGGACAACTCATGGTGCGTCACCCGCACTTCACACAACCGATCTTCGTGAAATTCCCGCGCCCTGCATCGATGCGCGGGCGCGATGGCGCGGAACGGTATCCGCAGGCGGAGGATGTTCCGCTCGAGGCGGCCGTCCTGCGTTCGCTACGCGCGCTCGATCCGTCCATCTCGCTCGCGTGGGTGCAGGATCAGGTCGCGCTGCACGACGAGCACGAGGTGCTGAAGGCCGTGCACGCGGTTCGCCAAGCGCGCCCCGCCGATGTGAAGGCATTCTTCGCCGCGCAGTTTCGCACGATCATCCACGCGCAGTCGGCGCCCGCCGCGCCCGCGACCCCGATCCGCTCGCTGCCATCGGACGATCCGTATGGCTTCTAGTCCGATGGCGAGCCGCTCATGAGGCCGGGTCGGATCGGACGGTGCCGGTGTGCCCACCGCCTCACGTGGTGCTCTGTCCTCGTTGCCGCTGTGCTCGCCGTCCCGCTCCACGCGCAGGAGCGCGGTTCCATCCTGCTGCGGATCAATCCCAAGGTCGGCGACACGCTCTACACGCGCTTCGAGCAGCAGGTCGAGATGACCGGCTCCACGCGGTTCGGCGATGCCGACACGACGCTCGAGATGCACACCTCCATGCTCATGCTCTCGCGCGTTCTCGTGCAGGCGGAGGACAACGACGGCGCGACCGTGTTGACGATCACCGATTCGGTGTCGGTGCAATCGACCGGTGCACAGAGCTACGTGCCGCCCGACGCCGCGCGACTCGCGATGCAAGGGAAGCGTCTGCATCTGCGGATCACGCCCGAGGGCTCGGCCACGCTGCTCGATCCACCCGACGAGCTCACGCCCGATGTGCAGGCCGTTATCTCGCAGATGCCCGCCACACTTCCTGAGAAGGCGGTACCGGTCGGCGGCAGCTGGACGCAAGTGATGTCGATCCCGCTCGCCGGCCAGGCGGCGCAGGACGGCGCGGCGATCCTCCAGACCACGTATCACCTCGACTCCCTCTCGCGCGATGGGCGCATCGCCTTCATCTCGATGCGCGGTACGCTGACGCGTGACTCCACCGCGGCCGCACTCCCACATGGCGTCCGGCTTTCGTCGAGCGGCAGCATGACCGGAAGCCTGCGCGTGGATCGGAAGTGGGGGTGGTGGACCGAGTCGACGGCGCTCATTTCGGTGAAGTCGACCCTCTCGCCCCCGCCCGGCACGAAGGGGAACCCGGTCCACTTTGTTGTGACGATCGTCCAGCGCATGCGCTCCTCGGAGGACCCCTGAGCCGCGGCGCGGGTATGTCGCAGAGGTCAACCGGTTCTATCCTCAAGTGAGTGGCGGGGTTAGCCCCCCAGGGCTAAATTAGAGTGTGCGTATCGTCCACCTTGCCGACCTCCATCTAGGCTTCCGGCAATACCATCGGCTGACGGCGGCCGGGATCAATCAGCGCGAAGCGGACATCGCCCATGCGTTCCGCCGCGCCATCGATCGCATCATCGCGCTTCACCCGGACGTGATCGCGATCGCGGGCGACGTGTTTCATACCGTCCGCCCGATGAACCCCGCCATCATCCACGCCTTTCAGCAGTTCGCCCGCCTCACACGCGAGCTGCCGGAGGCGGTCGTTGTGCTCGTGGCCGGCAACCACGATCGCCCGCGCGCCACGGAGACCGGGTGCATCCTGCGCCTCTTTTCCCCGCTCGGCATCCACGTGGTGGACGATGAGCCGAAGCGGCTCTCCTTTCCCGATCGCGATCTCTCCATCCTCGCCGTCCCCGATCTCTCGGGCCCGCTCCCCGAGCTCACACCCGAGCCCGGCGTGCGACACAACGTGCTCGTGTTGCACGGCGAGGTCGAAGGGATGCTCCCACCGTACCTCGCGCGCGCCGACCGTGCGTCGGTCGAGATCCCGCGTGAGGCGATCGGCGCGCCCCAGTGGAGCTACGTGGCGCTCGGCCACTACCACGTCCATCGCGAGCTTGCGCCGAACGCGTTCTACTCGGGCTCGCTCGACTACACGAGCGCGAACCCGTGGGGCGAGCTCGTCGAGGAGCGCGCCGCGGGACTGCCGGGGAAGGGGTTCATCGAGTTCGATCTCGACAGCGGATCGCACACCTTCCATCACGTGGAGCCGGGCCGCGCGCTCGTGGACCTGCCATCGATCAATGCGCGTGGACTCTCGGCTGCCGAGCTGGACGAGGAGATCCGCACAGCGCTCGAGCGGTGCAACGGGGGGATCGACGGGAAGATCGTGCGGCTCGTGGTGCGCGACGTGATGCGGCACGTGGTCCGCGATCTCGACCACAAGGCCATCCGCGAGTACAAGCGCCGGGCGCTGCACTTCCAGCTCGATGCGCGTCGGCCGGAGGTCATCCGGCTCGCCGCGAGCGGCGCGCCCGGTCGCCGTCCCACGTTGCCTGAGCTGGTCGAGCTGTACCTCGGCCGGCGGCCACTCGAGAACGATCTCGATCGCGCGGCACTCGTGCAGCTCGGGCTGCACTACCTTCGCGAAGCCGACGCAGCCGAGCAGGCCGCGGCACCGGTGGCGGTGTAAGTGCGGCTCCGCAGCCTCCAGCTCTCGAACTTCCGCCAGCACGCGGACACCCGGATCGAGTTCGACTCCGGCCTCACCGGCATCGTCGGCGCGAACGGCTCGGGGAAGTCGACGATTCTCGAGGCGATCGCGTGGGCTATCTACGGCAACCCCGCGGCGCGCGGGAATCGCGACTCGGTGCGCTTCAACCGCGCGGGTCCACGGAGCGCGGTGCGCGTAGAGCTCGACTTCGAGCTCGGCTCGCACCGCTATCGCATCGTGCGTGGACTCACGAGCGCGGAGCTCTATCTCGACGGCGCCTCGACGCCCATCGCGAGCTCGATCACCGGCGTGACCGATCTCATCACGCGTCGCCTGGGGATGACGCGTGAGGAGTTCTTCAACACGTACTTCACGGGACAGAAGGAGCTGAGCGTGATGGCGGCCATGGGGCCCGCACAGCGCGCGCAGTTCCTGTCGCACGTCCTCGGGTACGAGCGGCTGCGCGCCGCGCAGAAGCTGCTGCGCGAGGAACGGAGCACGCTCGTCGCGCAGGTCGCCGGGATTCGGCAGGGGATGCCGGACCCGGAGCACGTCGCGCGCATGGTGGCGGATTCGGAGCGCCGGATCGCCATCGCGCGCGATCGCCTGACGACGGCACGCGCGGAGCGCGAGCGGACGGCATCGGAGGTCGCGACGCTCAAGCCGCGGTGGGAGCTCGCGCAGCGCGAGCGCGAGCAGCGGCAGGTGCTCATCACCGAGCTGCGCGTGGTCGAAGGCGAGATCGGCTCGCTGCACCGCGATCGGGAGCGGATCGACCGTGAGCTCGCGGGCACCGCGGCTGCGCGCGCCGAATACGAGCAGCTGCAGACGCAGCTCGCGCCGTATGCTTCGCTCGTCGCCGAATTCCAACGGCTGGATGTGCTCGCGCGCGAGGAGGGGCGGCGACAGACGCTCCTCGAGGCGCAGCAATCGCTCGCCGCGGAGCTCTCGCGTTTGCGCGAGCGCCGTGACCGCGTGTCGTCCGCACCGAAGCTCGACGAAGAAGTGACCAGCGCGCTCGCCGCCAAGCGTGCAGCGCTCGAGGAGGTGGATGGCCACCTCGAGGCACGGCGCACGGAATGGGTGCGCGACCGCCAGGAAGCGGAGACCAAGCGCCAATCGCTCCGCGACCAGTACGCGGAGCTGCGACAGCAGCGCGACCGTCTCGAGGCGGCGGGCGAAGAGGGTGCCTGCCCGACGTGCATGCGCCCGCTCGGCGGGAATCTCCGCTCGGTGCTCGAGCTCCTCGACGCGCAGATGGAAACCGTCCGCGTGGACGGCAACTACTACAAGTCGCGGCTCGAGCAGCTACTCGAGATGCCAGCCGATGTGAAGGAGCTCGACGAGCAGCGGCGCACGATCTTCGCCGAAGTGGGCGCGCTGGAGCGCCGCCTCATGAAAGTGCAGCTCGCCGTGCAGGAGCTCGCGCAGCTGGGCGGCGACATCACGGCCAAGGAGGAGCGGCAGGCATCGCTGGAGCGCGAGCTCGAGGCTATCCCCGCGGGCTACGATGCGGAGCGACACGAGGCACTGCGGCACGAGCTCGATCGGCTCGTGCCCCTCGACGCACAGGCCACGCGACTGAGCGCGCAGATCGAGCGCGAGCCGCACCTCATGCGCGAGCGCTCGCAGACGCTCGGTACGATCGCCGCGCTCGAGCAGCGGCTGGCCGAGTTGCGTGCGCGCTGCGAGGCGACGGCCATGTCGGATGCGGAGTATACCACGCTTCGCGATGCCTATGAGAACGCCGACACCGCATCGCGCGCCGCCGAGCTGGCGGCCGTTTCGGCCGAGGGTGAAGCGAGCGCCGCGGAGACGGCGAGCGCCGCGGCCGCCGAGCTGAGTCGCGAGCTGGCGGAGCGGCAGCGTGCGCTCGCCGAGTTGAACACGCGCAAGCGTTTGCACGACGAGCTCGATCGCGGCTACACCGATCTCCGCACCGACCTCAACTTCCAGCTGCGGCCCGAGCTCTCGGAGCTCGCGAGCCGCTTGCTGGCCGAGCTCACCGATGGCCGCTACGCGGAGCTCGAGCTCGACGATCAGTACAACATCATCGTGCTCGAGGATGGCGTTCCCAAGCCGGTGATCTCCGGTGGTGAAGAAGACCTCGCCAACCTCGTGCTCCGCCTCGCGATCTCGCAGATGATCGCCGAGCGCGCCGGGCAGCCGTTCTCACTGCTCATCCTCGACGAGATCTTCGGCTCGCTCGACGAGCTGCGGCGCGCGAGCGTGATCGATCTGCTCCGGCACCTCGGCGACCGGTTCGAGCAGGTCATTCTCATCACGCACATCGAATCGGTGCGCGAGGGACTCGACCACGTGATCGCGGTACGCTACGATGAAGAGACGGGCGCGTCGGTTGTCGAGCAGCAGGACGGCGGCGCCTCGGCGGCGCCGGTGGATGCGCTCGACGCGCCGGCGGATCGAACGTACGAGGAAGCGGGAGCGGCCGACTGATGGCGATCACGCGCGCCTGGCGGACGAGTCATCACTGGGAGGGTCCGTATCCGGCCACGACGGCGGACACGCCCGCGCTGAACCAGGTGTTCAGCGACGCGTTCACCGAGCGCTACCGGCGCGATGGGATGGTGGGCGTGCGCGTCCCGTCGCTCAATCCGCTCATCTGGCGGTATGCGATCGAGGACGCCGCCGGCGGCGCACTGCTCTGGCGCGATGAGCGCGGTGACGTCACGGCGTTCAACGTCGTGCACCTGTCAGGCGTCGAAGGGTGGATGGGTCCGCTCGCCGTGCGTCCCGACAGTCAGGGGCTCGGGTTGGGGAAGGAGATCGTGCGCGCCGGCATCGACTGGCTGCGCGCCAAGCACGCAGCGATCATCGGTCTCGAAACGATGCCGCGCACGATGGACAACATCGGCTTCTACTCCGCGCTCGGTTTTCTGCCGAGCCGGCTCACGATCACCCTCACGCTCGACGCCGCGATCAGCGATCGCCCGCCGATGCTGCTCAGCCGATTGCGCGCGCACGAGCACGAGGACGCGATCGAGCAGTGTCGCACGCTCGTGGATCGTCTCATTCCCGGGTACGACTTCACGCGCGAGATCGTGCTCACGGAGCAGTTGGGGCTCGGCGACACGGTGCTCTTCCGGTCGTCGGGCCGGTTGGTCGGGTACGCGTTGTGTCACACGGCGCCGCTCGTCGAGGGGCGCGCGCGCGAAGAGACACGCGTACTCAAGATGGTGCTCGAGCGAACCGAGGATCTGGCGCCCACGCTCGGCGTGCTCGCCGACTTCGCGCGCCGGAGCGGCACGCGCCGCATCGCGTTCCGCGTGCAGACGGAATACGCTGACGCGTATCAGCAGATCATCGCGGCCGGAGGCCGTGTGCGATGGACGGATCTGCGCATGACGCTCGCCGGCCACGAGGAGCGCCGAGCGCAGTCGGGTTTGGTTTGGAGCAACTGGGAGATATGACTTCGAAGATGCGTATATCCAGCTCTGGCATCGTTTCGCCATCCGCGCGCCGGTTGCGCGGTGCCGCTTTGGCCGCACTGGTCGTGTTCGTGAGCGTTCCGTGTGCGGCGCACGCACAGCAGCGTGATACCACCGCGAAGGCAGCGACGCCGGCAGCGCCCGCCGGTTTGGGGGCACTGAGCGGTTTCGTCTTCGACAGTTTGCATCACCGGCCGCTCGTCGGAGCGACGGTCATGCTCGCCGGCACGATGCACTCCGCGATCACCGACGCGAGCGGCCGCTATCACATGGACAGCGTCGAGGCGGGCCACTACCAGATCGGTTTCTTCCATCCGCTCCTCGACTCGCTCGGCCTCGGGCTTCCGCCGCGCACGATCACGGTGCACCCGAGCTCGCCGATGGAGGTCGATCTCGGTGTCCCGTCGGTGAACACGATCCAGGCGGCCGTGTGCCCCGACAGCGTGCGTGGGAGCGACGCGGGCATGATCGCCGGCGTCGTGCGTGATGCGGACAGCCGCAAGCCGCTCCCCGGCGCGATCGTCGTACTCTCGTGGATGGGGTACCGCGTCACTGGCGGACGGCTCTTCAAGATGCTGCAGGCCGTGAATGCGACGGCGGACAAGAACGGCGCCTACTGGGTGTGCGGCGTGCCAACGGGAACGACGATCACGGTGCGCGCGACGAGCGGCGAGCACAGCAGCGGGCAGGCGGAGCTCGAGCTCGGCAGCCGCGAGCTCGCGCTGCGCGACATCTCGCTCGTGTCCACGACGCCAGCCGCGACGGCGGCCGGTGCGTCGGCGATCACCGAGGTCGGCGGCGTCGCGCGGAGCGGCACCGCGATTCTCGTCGGCACGGTCACGTCGAAGGACGGCGCGCCGCTGGACCACGCACAGGCCAACGTATTGGGGACAAGCGCGGCCGGGATGACGGATGCGAAGGGCGTCTTCCGTATCACGGGGTTGCCGCCGGGCACACAGACGGTCGAGGTCCGCATGAT
>DASSNR010000226.1:0-12739 GCA_035687925.1 Gemmatimonadaceae bacterium
TCGAAGACGCGGCTGCCCAGGTGATCGGCGCGATGGGTGAAGAGCTCCCCTACACCATCGGCACGATGATCGAGCTGCCGCGAGCCGCGCTCACGGCCGATGAGATCGCGACGAGTGCGGAGTTCTTCTCGTTCGGCACCAACGATCTCACGCAAACCACCCTCGGCATGAGCCGAGATGATGCGGGACGCTTCCTCCCCGGGTACGTGGAGCGTGGCATCCTCCCCGACGACCCCTTCCAGGTGATCGACGAAGCGGGCGTCGGGAAGCTGATCCGCATGGCGGTGACCGATGGGCGACGCACGCGGCCGAAGCTCAAGACGGGAATCTGCGGGGAGCATGGCGGCGAGCCGCGCTCGATCGACTTCTGCCATCGCGCGGGGTTGGACTACGTGTCGTGCTCGCCGTACCGGGTGCCGGTCGCGCGACTCGCTGCTGCGCGCGCAGCACTCAACGCACGCGCGGCCGCGTCAGCCGCCGCCTGAGGCGACCGGCAGCGCGACCTCGTGCAGGTAGTACAGTCGCGCGATCTTGTTGTTCTGCAGCAGCGGCAGCGACACGTTGAACACCGGAATCCCTGCCGGCGTCTGCGCCTTGAACGTCCCGGAGTGCACGTGTCCGTGGAAGACGACCGATGCGCCGTAGCGGTCGATGGCTTCCGCCAGCCGATCCGTGCCGAGATAGGGAAAGATGAACTCCGGCTCGCCCTGCACCGTCCCCGCCACCGGCGCGTAGTGCAGCACGACGATCTTCAACGGTGTGGAGAGTCGACGGAGCGCCATCTCGAGCTTCTGTGACTCCTCGATTGCGCAGCCGACGAACGCCTTGGTCTCCGGCTCGCCGAACGCGGTGAGCGTGCCGCGACCAAATCCTCCCATGAACCCCTTCACGCCGGCGAAGCCGATCTTGTCGTTGAGCTGAAACGCATCGCCCGCGAGAAGGTGGACGCCGCGCCCACGCAGCAGCGCACTCCCTTCGCCGATCTCGCCGGCCTCGTAGTCGTGATTGCCGAGCACGGCGATGATCGGAATCTTCACGTCGGTCAGCTCACCGACCACGATCTTGAACTCGACGGCGAGTCCGCGTCGCGTCAGGTCGCCGCACAGAACGAGCACGTCGGCTTCATCGTTCGCCGCGGCGAGCAGGTCGCGGTACAGGCCGGTGTCTGCCTCGCCGCAGTGCACGTCGCCTACCGCCGCGATGCGGATCTTGCCGTCGCGCCGCCGGTCCGCGCCATGTCGCCGCTCGCCCGTCACGGTGTCGCCCGCAGCGCTCCCCACTGCATCGCCGCCCACGCGGCGTTCAACCAACTCGCGTCTCATATTCCCGTGTCGCCTTCGATCGTTCGTCCCACACATCGCTTGCCGCGATCTCGCGGATAATCGGCAGCGATTCCGTCCGCTGCACGAACGCCTCGCGCTGATCGCGAAAGCCCCATTCGTTCACATCGATCGCGAAGCTGAACCGCGAGATCATCGTCCCGCGAGTCACCTTCTCGCCCGTGCGCCGTCGCCCCATGTCGTGCCGTGCACGCTGCAACATCTCGTCGAACACCCACGTCGGCACCGCTCCCTCGAACTCGGGATACACGTAGCTGAAGATCTGAAGTTGTGCGAGCAGGAGCGGCCAGTGCTCATCAGTCTTGTCCACGAGCCGCCGCCAATCCATGGCACTTCCCACGCACGCGATCAGGTGCACGATGTCGGCCATGTCCTGCCGGTGCCGCTCGCCGATGAAGAGCCGGTGCCAGAGCAGCTCTTCCGGCGGGGCCACGCGCACGGGCGTCGCAGCCAGGATCGCCGGCCGGCTGTGCGCGTACCAATCGTGATCGATGAGCGCGAGCCCGTTCCCCATGCCGTAGATGATGTCCACGAAGTATCGTTGCCCGGGCCACTTCGCCTTCGCCAGCCAGTGCGGCTGCTCGAGGCACGCCTTGAAGCCGGCAGCCTTGAGCACGGCCATCGTCTGCACCACGTGACCGGGCTCGACGAAGACATCGAGATCCTTTGTCTCGCGATAGATCCCGGTGTGCTCGTAGATCGCGTACGCGCCCGCGACGACGTACGGCATCCCTGCCGCATTCAGCGCGCTCAGGGCGCGCTGGTACACCTGGCGCTCGGCGTCGGGGATCCAGAAGTCGCCATGCGTGAGCGACCGCTTCTCCTGCTTGGTGATTCCGCTCATTCGCCGGAGCCGCGATGAATCAAAGGAGCCCTCGGCCATCTACTCCTCGCACCATGCGGTGCGACGGGGCAAGGGTCGGGCCGGCAGCCTGCTTCGACCGCCGTCCAGACTACATCACGATGCGATCGGCTCCGCGGCCCGGAGCAGCATGGCCATCTGCGACGCGTTCGTCGTCCCGTAGTTCGCGTAGCAGTTGTTCATGATGACGTGCACCTCACGCGTCTCGGACGCGGCCTCCTCGATGCGCGGCACCCACTCCTCGAGCTCGTGCGTGCTGTAGAAGTACCGGAACCGCTCGGCCACCGAGACGTTGCGCTTGTTCCAGGTGTCGGCACGCCGCCCGTGGAAGCGCACCACCGCGAGCCTGCTCGACGTGACGGCGGTGAGGGGCGGGACGCTGTTCGCGAAGCCTTGCGGCTCATCGACCATGACGTACGGGATGTCGTGGTCGCTGAAGAACTGCAGCGTGCGCTCGGCGTTGCGCGGCGTGAACCAGAGCGCATTGCGCAGCTCGACCGCGCACCCCATGTCGCCCAACCGCTCGCGCGCATCGAGGATCGCGTCGCGATTGTCGGCGCGGGGCGTGAACCAGCGCGGGTACTGCAGAAGCACGACGCCGAGCTTGCCGGAGGAGTGCAGCGGCTGCATCGCGTCGATGAACGACGCCCATACGGCGTCGTACAGCTCGGGCGGAAGGTCCGCGCCGTAGATGCGCGGCTTCTCGGCGAGCGCGGCCGGCAACTCACCGCGGATCTCGGGCGGCAGACGCTTCACCTCCATCGGCTGCCCGGTCATCAGCGCGTTCGCCTTGCAGTCGAAGGTGAAGGTGGGCGGGGTGCGCTGCATCCACAGCTCGGCCATGTGGCGCGAGGGGAGCGCGTAGTACGTCGCGTCGATCTCCACGAGCGCGAACTGCGACGCGTAGTAGCGCAGCCGTTCCTCGGGTGTGTTCGCGCCCTTGGGGTAGAAAACGCCGGGCTTGAGGAGCGTCGGATCTGTCCACGACGCCGTGCCGACGCGGATGCGTCCGCCGTGCGGCGCATGGATCGGCTCGGCGGCGTCGCCTTCGCTCGTGACCGCCTGTTCGCCCGCCACGGCGGGACCGGGATCATGGATGGGTGTCGTCATGTGGAAGACGCCTGCGCATAGGCTGCGCCGCAGTGCGACAACGACGAAGGGCTGCGCCGATTCGCTCGACACAGCCCTTCATCTGCTTATGGAGGCGCGGGGAATCGAACCCCGGTCCGAGACTCGATCGACCACAGCGTCTACGTGCATAGTCCATCGATTGAGGTCTCCGAGCGCTGGCAGATGGACAGGCCCACGATCGGACGAGTCTTCTAAATTTTCGCCCGTAGCCGGAAGACGCAGCTACGGGCTATCCCGAATTTGCGATACCCGCTACGCCGCCTCAGGAGGGCTGCTTAACGGGCAGGTGCAGTAACCCGAAGGTTACGCAGCCAGGGCCAAGTTAGAGTTGGCAGTTGTAAAAATTTCCCGAGTGTTTTACCAGGAGCCCGAGGACCTGGGCACGCGGCCACAGCTTCACAAACCCCGTCGAAGCCAGTCGCCCCCGTGACACGCAATCTACCGTGGCAGGATGTGGGCGTCAATGTGCGATCGCTGATGTAGCAGGCGAGGCGGAGCAGTACAAGCCGCTTCCGTGCCGTGCGTTACGAAGTGCCATATCGCGTGACTTCTCGGCGCTGTTTTGCACTCGTTCTGCGGCGAAGGGCACTCGTCGGGCCGCCACTCGTTCAGCAGTGCGTGATTCGCGATGCCGCGTATGCTGCGCCGAAGCCGTTGTCGATGTTCACCACCGTCACCCCTGACGCGCAGCTGTTGAGCATGGTGAGCAACGCTGCGACGCCGCCAAAGCTTGCACCGTACCCCACGCTCGTGGGGACCGCGATGACAGGAGTCGCCACGAGCCCGCCGACGACCGACGGAAGCGCCCCATCCATTCCAGCCACCACGATCACGACCGCCGCCCGCGAGAGCGCCTCGCGCTGCGAGAGCAGTCGGTGAATGCCGGCCACGCCCACGTCTGTCAATCGCTCCACAGTGTTGCCGAGGGCGGTCGCCGTCACAGCAGCTTCCTCGGCGACCGGGAGATCACTCGTTCCTGCGGTGACGATCAGCACGCTTCCCCGCCCCAGTGGCGCAGGCTCCCGGGGCGCGAGATAGACCGTGCGTCCCAGCTCGTTCACCTCGGCCCCCGGAAAGCGATCGCGGAGCGCATGGACGACGTCGGGCGTCGCACGCGTCGCGAGGAATCCGCCACTCCGCTGATCGAGCACGTCTGCGATCGCGACCACCTGCTCAGGCGTCTTCCCGCTCGCGAAGATCACTTCGGGATATCCCTGCCGCAGCGCGCGATGATGATCGACGGTCGCGAAGGGGAGCGACTCGGTGGGAAGAAACGCCAGCTGACCGAGCGCGTCGGCGGGGGCGACCGTGCCTTCCGCAACCTGGCGGAGGAGCGCCAGGACGCGATCGCGCATCACGCCGCGACAGTCGCCGGCGCGGGCTCGCCGCGCGGTCCCTCGGGACGGATGTCGCCGCGCCGCAGCGCGTCCAGATAGTCGCCGAAGATCTGCTCGACCTCGCCCAACGACACCACCGCGTACAGCCGCTTGCGCAGCTCGGCGGAATTCGGCAGACCCTTCACGTACCAGCCAAGGTGCTTGCGGAACTCGATGGCCGCGCCGCGCGGGTCGGCCTCGTATGCCTCCGCCATGTGCGCGTGCTCGATCGCGATGGCGAAGCGCTCCTCGATGCTCGGCGCGGGCGGCACCGGCTTCCCTTCGAGCATCGCCCTCGCCTGCGTGAAGACCCACGGCTGCCCGAACGAGCCGCGCGCGATCATGATACCGGCGCACTTCGTCTGCTCGTACATGCGAATCGCGTCCTGCGCGCACGTGATGTCGCCGTTGCCGAGCACGGGAATGTCGAGCGCATCGACGACGGCCGCGATCTCGTCCCACCGCGCGCTCCCCGTGTACATCTGCGCTCGTGTGCGCGGATGGAGCGTGAGCACGGTCGCGCCCGCGTCCTGGCAGCGCAGCGCGATCGTCACGGGGTCGCGCATCTCCTCGCTCCAGCCGCTGCGGATCTTGACGGTGACGGGGAGATGCGTCCCGCGCCGTACGCCATGGATCACGTCGGTCACCAGCCCGAGATCCTTGAGGCACCCGGATCCGCCATTACGCTTCACGACCTTCTTCACCGGACACCCGAAGTTGATGTCGATGAAGTCGGGCTGAAATACGTCGGTGACGAACGCTGCCGCCTCGCGCATGGCCTCCGGGTCCGCACCGAAGATCTGCACGCCAATGGGCCGCTCCTCGGCGGAGAAGCGGAGCTTGGAGATCGTCGCTTCGTTCTCGCGACGGATGCCCTCAGCGGAGAGAAACTCCGTGACGACGACGTCCGCCCCGAAACGATGACAGATGCGTCGGAAGGGGGACTCCGACACTCCCGCCATTGGTGCGAGGTACAATGGGACGGTCGGCGACAGCGCGAAGGGGAAGGACATAGCCCAGAAGCTAACCGTGCCCGGAAGTGTATGCAACGGCACCATTTGACACTCCTCTCACCAATGCATAACTTCGATTGTTATTTGCAAACTGCTACCTGGTCATCGGCACTACGATACCTGAGGACATAGATGGAATTACGACAATTCTTTACCGAAGACGCGATCAAGCTCGATCTCGAGGGGACGACGAAGGATGAGGTGCTGAAGGAGTTGATCGGCCTTCTCAAGTTGGACGAGAAGTCGGAGGGTATGCTGTACAAGATGTTGAAGCGACGCGAAAACCTCGGTTCCACCGGCATCGGTCGAGGCATTGCCATCCCGCACTGCCGGTCGCTGGTCGTGAACAAGCTGCGCGTGGCGTTCGGCCGGAAGTTGCAGGGCGTGGACTTCAAGGCGATCGATGAGAAGCCCGTCGACTTTTTCTTCCTGATCGTCGCACCGCCGCTCGAAGTCTCGAATCAATACCTCCCCGTGCTCGGCAAGATCGCGCAGTTCAGCAAGGAGCCTGATGTACCCCAACGGCTTCGCGATCTCACGGAGCCACAGCAGTTCCTTGCGCTGCTGGAGGAGAAGGGCGTCTGATGCTGCACCCCGAGTTGGAAATCTTGCTGGAGATTCAGGACCTGCAGACGTTGCGTCGTGACATCACGACAGAGGAGTACGCGGCCGCCGGCATCCCGATCGATCCGGCGGAGCATGCGGAGCGATTGGACGAACGGATCGCCGAGCGTGAGACTCAGCTCTCACCGCGCACGCGCACGGCGTATCAGCGCGTGTCCCGCCGCCACGAGCGTGTGGTGGCTCCCGTGCTCCACGGCGTCTGCTACGGATGCTTCGTGCACGTTCCCACCAGCAAAGGGCACGACAAGGAACGCAACACGGAGCTCCGGACGTGTGAGTCGTGTGGGAGGTTCATCTACTACACTGACTGATGGGTGGGGGAGCGTGTGAGTCAGTGGGTCAGTGAGCCAGTCGATCAGAAGAAGCCCGCACGGCGAGCGCATCTCACCGTGCGGGCTTTTTCTAACGCACTGGCCTACTGACCCACTGTCTTCTCACTCCCACTCGATCGTCGCCGGCGGTTTGCTGCTCACGTCGTAGACGACACGGTTCACGCCGTCCACTTCGTTGATGATGCGACTGGAGATGGTGGCGAGGGTGTCGTGTGGGAATGGGAACCAGTCGGCGGTCATACCGTCCTGACTCGTGACGGCGCGCAGGGCGACCACGTTCTCGTACGTGCGGTAGTCGCCCATCACGCCGACGCTGCGCACGGGGAGCAGCACGGCGAACGCTTGCCAGATGTCATCGTACAGGCCCGCGTCGCGAATGCCCTCGAGGTATAGTGCATCCGCCTTGCGGAGCACGTCGAGCTTCTCGCGCGTGACATCGCCGAGCACGCGAATCGCGAGCCCCGGACCGGGGAATGGGTGCCGGCCGACCATCTCCTCGGGCAGACCCAGCTCGCGTCCGACCTGACGCACTTCGTCCTTGAACAGCTCGCGCAGCGGCTCGATCAGTGCGAAGCGCATCCCCGGCTTGAGGCCACCGACGTTGTGGTGCGTCTTGATCGTGACCGAGGGGCCGCCGGCTGGCGCCGTCGATTCGATCACGTCGGGATAGAGCGTGCCCTGCACCAGAAACTCGGCGCCCTTCCCCGCCTCGGCGGCCGCGTCCTCGAAGACATCGATGAATGTATGCCCGATGCGGCGTCGCTTTTCCTCGGGCTCGTCGACACCCTGCAGCACGCTCAGGAATCGGTCGCTGGCATCGACGGTCACGAGCTTGATGCCGAGGTTCGCGCGAAAGGTGCGCTCCACCTGCTCCCGCTCGTGCAGGCGAAGGAGCCCCGTGTCGACGAAGATGCACGTGAGCTGATCGCCGATCGCGCGATGCACGAGCGTTGCAGCGACCGCGGAGTCGACGCCGCCCGAGAGCCCGCAGATGACCTGCGCCTTCCCCACGCGCTCACGGATGCGCGCGACTTCCGTGTCGATGAATGCACCCGCGGTCCACGATGGCTCCGCGCCGCAGACGCGGAAGAGGAAGTTCGCGATGATCTCCGCGCCGCGCGTGGAGTGCACCACTTCGGGGTGGAACTGCACCCCATGCAACGGGCGGGTGCGATGCCGGAACGCGGCAATGCGTGTGCTCGGTGTGCTCCCGATGATCTCGAAATCCGGCGGTGCACTCTCCACGTGATCGCCGTGGCTCATCCACACCTGCGTGTCGTCGCCCGGCGTGAATCCATCGAACACGCCGGCGGCACGGTCCACGCGCAGCTCCGCGCGTCCATACTCGCGCCGCCCGGACGGCTTCACACGTCCGCCGCACAGGTATGCGATGAGGTTCATCCCGTAGCAGATGCCGAGCACCGGCGCGATGTCCAGCACCGCCGGATCCGCCGACGGGACGTTCTCACCGTACACGGAATTCGGGCCGCCGCTCAAGATGATCCCCGTGGGCTTCCACTCCCGGATGGCGTCCACCGACATCGTCGGAGGATGGATCTCCGAGTAGACACGCGCCTCGCGCACCCGCCGCGCGATGAGCTGTGTGTACTGCGAACCGAAGTCGAGAATCAGGATCCGGCTTGCCGCCACCGCGTGCCCTCCAATGCGAGAGTCTCGACCTGTCGCGTCTCGAGATCGAGGATCGCGGCCGTCGGCGTGCCGTGCATCCATCCGCACGCCTCACCAGGATTGATGATCAGTGTTGTGCCGCATATGCGCTGCTCCTGCTGGTGCGTGCATCCGTGGATGACGATGTCGTGCGCCGTGATCGAGCGCTCGCTCACATCGGCGATGTCGTACACGAGCAGAATGCGCGCGCCGTTGAGCTCGACACTGTGCGGCGACTCGTACAGCTCGCCACCCACGCCTCGAGCTGCCTCGGCGCGCAGTCCTTCACGGTCGCCATCGTTGCGACCGAAGACGCCGGCCATCGGGAGGTTGCTCTCCAGCAATGCCGCCAGCGCGAACGGCGAGCAGTAATCCCCGGCGTGCAGCACCATCGCGACACCGGCGTCGCGAAAGCATCGGGTGAACTCGACGAGCGCTGGCACGCGATCGTGCGAATCCGCGAGAAGGCCAATGCGCATCAGCAGGATCTCCAGTCAAGCTCGGCCGGCTCGTGCCGGACGAGGTCCTCGTAGGTCTCGCGCTGCGTGGTCACCGCGAAGCACTCGCCATCCACGAGCACCTCGGCCACACGCGGACGGGAGTTGTAGTTCGACGACATGGCGGAGCCGTACGCGCCCGCCGAGCGAATCGCCACCAGATCGCCGGTGCGCACGTCGTCGAGCTCGCGCGCGACGCCGAAGCAATCGCCGCTCTCGCACACGGGGCCCACGATGTCCACCGTTGTCCGCGCGCCCGCGGAACGCACGGACTCGATCCGGTGATACGCGTTGTAGTGCGAGGGGCGGAGCAGATCGTTCATCCCCGCATCGACGATCACGAAGTCGCGCCCGCCGCTGCGCTTGCGGTAGAGCACACGCGTGAGCAGCACGGCGGCGTTCCCGACGAGAAAGCGCCCTGGCTCGACGAGGAGCGTCAGATCCAGTCCCGTCACCATGGGAACGATGGTGTTGGCGAACGCCTGCAGATCGGTCGCTGGCTCGGCGTCGTACGTCACCGCGAAGCCACCGCCCATGTCGAAGTAGCGGATGTCCGTCGCGCCCCCACGGCGGATCTGCGCGAGCACATCGAGCAGCCGCTGCACGCCGAGCCGGTACGGCTCGAGTCCAGACACCTGCGAGCCGACGTGCATGTCGAGTCCGGCGAGCCGGACATGCGGGAGCGACAGCGCAAGGCGTGCAGTCGCGAGCGCCTCGTCGTACGGAATGCCGAACTTCATCCCGCGCTCGCCGGTGCGCGTATGCGGATGCGGCGTCTCGACCGTGACCTCGGGATTCACGCGCAGCGCGATCGGTGCGACGCGGCCGAGACGTCCCGCGACGCGATCGAGTGTCCGCAGCTCTTCTTCAGACTCCACGTTCACGAGCAGCACGCCCGCCGCGAGCGCTTCCTCCAGCTCGCGCTCGGTCTTCCCCACCCCGCTGAACACCACGTCGCGCCCCGTGAACCCGGCGCGCTGCGCGCGGTACAGCTCGCCGCCGGACACGATGTCGACGCCGGCACCGAGCCCCCGCAGCAGCTCGAGGATGGCGCGACTGGAGTTGGCCTTCATGCTGTAGTGCACGCGGTGCGGGACGGCGGCCAGCGCGCTCGCGAGCTTTGCGTACTGCTCTCGAATCGCGCCCGCGCTGTAGACGTACACGGGCGTCCCCACGGCGCTCGCGATCATCTCGAGCGAAGTGTTCTCGCAGACCAGTGTGCCGTCGAGACGGGAGAACCCGCCCACTAGTAGGCCTTCGCCCACAGCGCCTCCACCGTCGCGCGTTCACCGCAGCACAGGCACGTCGTGGGCGCGTCGGCCGAGCGGAACTCCTCGTCGGGGAGGACGCGGATCGTCGCCTTGGTTTCGTCCTTGATCTGTGCCTCGCACGCCGCGCCGCCGCACCACCCGGCGTAGACGAACGCGCCTGGACCATCCATGATCTCGCGGAACTCGGCGTAGGTGATCGGGCGTCGGATGCTGTTCGCCTCGCGGCGTTCGCGCGCCGTGTCGAGCATGGAGTCCTGAATGCTCTCCAGCATCTGCTCGATGTCCTCGCCGATCGTATCGAGCGATACGGGGACCTTCGCGCCAGTGTCGCGCCGCACGAGCACGGCCTGGTTGTTGTCGAGATCGCGGGGACCGATCTCCATGCGAATGGGGATGCCGCGGAGCTCCCATTCGTAGTATTTCGCGCCCGGCTTCATGTTGTCGCGCGCATCCAGGTGCACGCGCAGCCGGTTGGGCTCGCGCCGCTCCCAATCCGTGAGCGACTTGCGGACGCGATCCGCCGCCTCGAGCACGCGCGCCTTGTCCGCGTCCGAACGCCAGATGGGGACGATCACCACTTCCGTGGGCGCGAGGAGTGGTGGAATTCTCAATCCTTTGTCATCGCCGTGCGTCATTACCAGTCCGCCGATGAGTCGCGTCGAGACGCCCCAGCTGGTGTTCCACGCATACGCCATCTCGCCGCTCTCGCTCTGGAACGAGAGCTCGAACGCCTTGGCGAAGTTCTGCCCGAGGTTGTGCGACGTGCCCGCCTGCAGCGCCTTGTTGTCCTGCATCATCGCCTCGCACGCGTACGTGCGCAGCGCGCCCGCGAACTTCTCGGACTCCGTCTTCTGCCCCGTCACGACGGGCATCGCCATCCACTCTTCCATGAAGTCGCGGTAGACGCCGAGCATCCGCCGCGCTTCCGCTTCGGCCTCATCGTGCGTGGCGTGCGCCGTGTGCCCCTCCTGCCAGAGAAACTCGAGCGTGCGCAGGAAGAGGCGCGTCCGCATCTCCCACCGGATGACGTTCGCCCACTGATTGATGAGCAGCGGGAGATCGCGATAGCTCTGCACCCACTTGGCGAACATCGCGTAGATGATCGTCTCGGAGGTGGGCCGGATGACGAGCGGCTCCTCGAGCTCCTTCCCGCCGCCGTGCGTCACGACGGCCGTCTCCGGCGCGAACCCCTCGACGTGCTGCGCCTCCTTGTGCAGGAAGCCCTCGGGAATGAGCAGCGGGAAGTACGCATTGCGATGCCCGGTGGCCTTGAAGGCATCATCAAGTGCGCGCTGCATGCGCTCCCAGATGCCGTACCCTTCCGGCCGGATGACCATGCACCCGCGTACGGGCGCATAGTCTGCCAGCTCGGCGCGCAGCACGACTTCGTTGTACCACGCGCTGAAGTCTTCAGCGCGTGCGGTGAGTTTCTTTTCGTCGGCCATGAGACGATCTGTTTAAGTGAGTCAGTCGGTCAGTGAGTCAGTGAGTCAGGCACATCTCGCACACTTGTCATTCCGAGCGTCAGCGAGGAATCTCGGCCTGGCGGGTCGGGATCCCTCGCGTCGCTCGGGATGACAAACTCGCCGTACGAGCGCCGTCCGACTCGCTGACCCACTGACTCACTGACCGACTGCGTCTATTGTCACTGCTGTGCAATCCACTCGTCGAGCGTCACCCGCTCTTCCTGCCCATCCGCCATCCGCCGCACGACGGCATCGCCCGTGGCTCGGGTCTCCGGGCCGATCACCAGCACACGGCGCGCGCCCGCACTGTCGGCCGCCTTGAGTTGCCGCGCGAGCTTCTGGTGGCCGAGCGCGTACTCGACGCTGCGTCCGCGTTCGCGAAGTCGCGCGGCCGCGCGCATCGCATCCGGCAGGAGCTCGTCGTCCGCATACGCGACCCACACGTCGAGTGACGGCGCAGCGGTCGGCATGAGCCCACGTGCGCGAAGCAGCTCGCCGAGCACCACGTCGCCCATGCCGAACCCCAGTGCAGGGAGATCGACGCCGCCGAGCGATTGCAGCAGCGTGTCGTACCGCCCACCGCCGCAGATTGCGCGGAACTCGCCCTTCGTGTCGAACAGCTCGAAGACGATTCCGGTGTAGTACGCCAGCCCGCGCACGATCGAAATGTCGAAGTTTACCCACTCCGCAACGCCGAGCGCCTCGAGGTACTCGAAGTAGCGTGCGAGCCGGCCGAAGTCGTCCTGCAGTTCGGCGACGGCACCATACTGTGTGCGCAGGGCGCCGAGATCGCGACAGCCGAGCAGATCGAAGATGCGCGTAATGAGCGGCGCATCGAGTCCAGCGTCCGTGAGCCGCTTCTCGAGTACGGGCCGCGGATCGCGCTCCAGCTTGTCCACCACGGCGTAGACCGCGGGCATGTGCGCCTCGCCCACCCCGGCAATCGAGAGGAGCGTCTGCAGCAGTCGGCGGTCGGAGACGCGTGCGTGCACGTCCTCGGCCGTCAACCCGCACGCGCGCATGATGTCGATCGCCGCCGCGAGCAGCTCGGCATCCGCCGTCACGTCCGGCTCGCCGATGATGTCCATGTTGAGCTGGAAGTGCTCGCGCAGGCGACCGCGTTGCTGACGCTCGTAGCGAAAGAGCTGCGGGATGGACA
>DASSNR010000236.1:0-2307 GCA_035687925.1 Gemmatimonadaceae bacterium
GTCATGATCCCCGGGAGGGCGCCGGCCAGCGGTGTGTCCGGCAGCGCGCAGGAGGGACGCTCGGCGGTGTCGCTCACGGATGCTCTCCCATGATACCGGGGTTGAGCAGGTGCATCGGATCGAAGCGGTCTTGGATGCCGCGCGACAGTCGCTCGCGCGGCGCGGTCGATGTCGCCGGCGCGGGCCACCGGTTCGCCGGGAGCCGCTCGACGATGCGCGTCCCCGCGAATGTGCGAACGGAAGCGAGGAACGGATCGAGCTCGGCCGCATCGTCGCACGGCACGATGCACCGCACCACACCGCGTCCGATCGACGCATGCACGAGCGCGCCTTCAATGGCCGCCGTGGCGACACGCGCGAACGACCACGCCTCGGCGATGCGCGATGGGCGCATGGAGAGCCGTATCACAGCCGCCCGCGCCGGCTCGCACTCGCGCAGCGCGCTCCATACGGCGGCCGGAGACGGTGCGATCGGGGCCACCTCCTCGAGCGCGGCTCGCTGCGCGCGTACGCTTTCCGCGTTCCCACCCAGGCGCACGAGGAGGCATGGCGCCCGCCCCAGCGCGAGTCGCGACGCGAGCGCACCGTTCACCAGCTCCAGCGCGAGCGGCGCAACGGCGGCCGCACTCAGCCGCGTGGCGAGCGCGCTCACTAGTTCGACGCCATCGTCCACCGGCATCACGTAGCTCTCGTCCACCTCCGGCAGCGCGCGCAGCCGCACCGTGACTTCGGTGATCACGCCAAGCGTGCCCCAGGAGCCGGTGAAGAGTCGGGTGAGATCGAAGCCCGCCACGTTCTTCACGACGCGACCGCCCGCGCGCACCACGGCGCCGGTGCCGGTCACCGCCTCCAGGCCGAGCACGTTGTCGCGGGGCGTCCCGAAGGCATGCGCGAGCGGGCCCGCGGAGCCCGTCGCGATCGTCGCGCCGATCGAGCCGGTCGAGGGGCCGAACGGGTCGAGCGCGAGCCACTGTCGCTCCGTGGCCGTCACCCGCGCGATCTCCGCCAGCGAGGTCCCGGCACGTGCCGTGAGCGTGAGATCGCCGGGCGTGTACTCCGTGATCCCGTCGAGAGCCGCGACCGATAGGCGATGGTCGGCGCACACGGGACGGCCGGCATCGAGCCAGTGCTCGCCTGCCGTGATGCGGAGCGGGACGGCGCGCGCGGCCGCATCGAGCAGCGCGTCGCGCAGCTCCGCGGTGTTCGCCACCGCTACGATCTCCGACGCGGCGCTCACGAGGCCGCCTGCGCAGTGCCGCGCGCCGAGGGCGCGAGCTGCCATTCGCGGCAGGAGTGGACCGGGACCACCTTCCCCGGATTCGCGCGCCGATCCGGATCGAACACATCGCGAAGCTGGCACATGGCCGCGAGCGAATCGGGTGTGAAGGAGAGCGGCATGTACTCCAGCTTGTCGAGCCCCACTCCGTGCTCGCCCGTCACCGAGCCCCCGGCGTCGATGCACGCACGCATGATCTCGCGCATGGCGTGGTGTACGCGGTCGGTGACCTCCGGGTCGCGCGCATCGAATCCGATGTTCGGGTGCAGGTTCCCGTCGCCCGCGTGGAAGACGTTGCACACCTGGATCCCCCACCGCTCCGCGATGCCGCGAATCGTCGCCAGCACCTCCGGCAGGCGCGTGCGTGGGATGACCGCGTCCTGCACCACCAGCGCGGGAGCGATGCGCCCCATCGCCCCGAACGCCTTCTTGCGTCCCTGCCAGAGCCGCACGCGCTCGCTCTCGTCGCGCGCCGTGCGCACCGAGCGCGCACCCGCGTCGAGGCACAGCTGCTCCACGCGCTCGACGTCGGCGTCGATGCCGGCCGCGAGGCCGTCGAGCTCGATGAGGAGTACCGCGTCCGCGTCCGCCGGGTAGCCAGCGGCGTAGATGGATGCTTCCACCGCGCGGATGGTGGGGCCGTCCATCATCTCCAGCGCTGCCGGAACGATCCCCGAGGCGATGATCGCCGACGTCGCGCGAGCGCCGGCATCGAGCGATGTGAAGTCGGCGAGCATCGTGCGAACCGCTTCCGGGTTCCGCGTGAGGCGCACCGTTACATCCACGGCGATCCCGAAGCACCCCTCCGAACCGATGAAGGCGCCGAGCAGGTCGTAGCCGTCGTCCTCCCCCTCGGCGTTGCCCAGCGTCACCAGCTTGCCGTCGGGGAGGATGACCGTGAGGGCGACGACGTGGTTGAGCGTCACGCCGTACTTGAGGCAGTGCGGCCCGCCCGAGTTCTCCGCGATGTTTCCGCCGATGGTACATGCGGACTGGCTGGACGGGTCGGGGGCGTAGTGGAGCCCGTAGGC
>DASSNR010000248.1:0-19295 GCA_035687925.1 Gemmatimonadaceae bacterium
TCTCCCTGCTTCTCAATCGTGAAGCTCATGACTCGTTCTCCCCAGGGGATCCACACGCATTCGCGTACGCCACGCCCGCGGCCTGCAGGGCGGTCATGGCCGCGACATTGATAATGTCATCTGCCGACGCGCCGCGCGAGAGATCATTGCACGGTCGCGCCAGTCCCTGAACGATCGGGCCGATAGCCTCGGCCCGAGCGAGACGCTGCACCAACTTGTAGGCGATGTTGCCTGCATCCAAGGACGGGAAAACTAGCACGTTTGCCAAGCCGGCAACCGCGCTGCCGGGCGCCTTCCGCTGACCCACCGCGGGGATGAGCGCCGCATCCCCCTGCAATTCTCCGTCCACAATCAACTCCGGTGCGCGCGCATGCACCAGCGCGATCGCCTCGTGAATCCTGGCGACGCTGGTGCCCGCGGCGCTGCCCAGCGTGCTGTAGGACAGCATCGCGACGCGCGGCTCGTCGCCCACGATGTGGCGCCGGTCGTGCGCTGCCGCGATGACGATGTCCGCCAGCTGCGATGCGGTGGGCTCCGGGATCACCGCACAATCGGCGAAGGTCAGCACCTCCTCATGCTCGTCGCGGAACGGGGGCACGACCATGTAAAACGCGCTCGACAGCGTGGACGTGCCTGGCGCAAGGCCGACGCAGGCGAGAGCGGCACGCAGCACGTCGGCCGTCGTGTGCGCGGCGCCGGCCACGCAGCCGTCGGCCTCCCCCAACGCGACGAGCGTGTCCGCGAAGACGAGCGGGTCCAGCTCGCTCGCGGGATGATGCATCCGCACGGTGACCTGTGCCGCGTTCCGATCGGCGAGGAACCGGCGCACCGCTTCGCGACGCGGATCGGTCGCCGGGTCCACGACGTCGACACGGAGTGCACGCACCGCCTCGTGCGACGCGGGGATCGAGGGGTCGAGCACGAGGACCGGCTCGACGAGACCGATGCTGGCCATCGCACGGACTGCGGCCTGCGTGCGCTCGTCGGTGGACTCGGGAAACGCGATGCGCTTGTGCGCCGCTCGCGCCCGCTCGCGCACCGATTCGAGAAAGGTCATGCGGGCGCGAACCGCTTCGCGAGGGCACGCTGGACCTCCGGGTTCACGAGATCGGCGGTGCGGCCGCCGAAGCGCGCGATCTCCCGGACGAGGCTCGAGCTGACATACGTCAGATCGATGCTCGGGACCATGAACAGCGTCTCGAGCGGCTCGAACAGGTGCCGGTTCATGAGCGCCATCTGATACTCGTACTCGAAGTCGCTCACCGCGCGCAACCCCCGCAGCGAGACTGTCGCCCCCACCTCGCGCGCGAGATCGACGAGCAAGCCGTTGAACTGCCGGACCTCGATGCGCTCGTCATGGTTCACCGCCGCGCGGATGAACTGCATCCGCTCCTCGATCGTGAACAGCGGCTGCTTGTTGACATTGACGGCGACGGCGACCACGAGTCGATCCACGAACGACAGACTGCGTCGGATGAGGTCTTCGTGGCCGCGGGTGATCGGGTCGAAGCTGCCGGCGTAGATGGCGGTGCGGGTCATGGAGTGGTGGCTCGAAAGATCGAAATCGCCGTGTCGCCATAGCGCCGGGTGTCGGCGCCGGCGGGGAGCGTCTCGCGCGCGGCGTGCTCCACGCTCAGCACGGTCGCGAACGGCGTCTCCAGCCAGCGCTGCACCACGCGCTCGGCGAGGCCGAGCCCGTACGGCGGATCGGCGAACGCCACATCATACGCCTGCGGCGCGAGATGCTCAATGAAGCGCAAGGCATCGCCGCGATGGATGGCGACCTGCGGCTCGGCGCCGAGCGCCGCGGCATTCTCGCGCAGTGCGCGGAGACTGCGCGCACTCAACTCGACAAAATCGGCGGACGTCGCGCCGCGCGACAGCGCCTCGAGGCCGAGCGCGCCGGAGCCGGCGAAGAGATCGAGCACGCGTGCGTCGACGAGATCGGCTTGCAGGATGCTCATCCACGCTTCGCGGACACGATCGGCGGTGGGGCGCACGCGCTCGTCCGCGGGAGCCTTGATGATCCGGCCGCGCCACCGCCCGCTCACGATGCGCACGGCGCGCGCTACCGGCGGATGTCGGCGAGTCTGGCCTGCAGGCGCTGGACGCCGTTCCACTCGTCGCGCTCGAGACGAAACGCGACATCGAGCGGCGCGCTCGCGTCGAGCTCGGCGGCGAGTGCACCCATCCCCCATCCGATGGCATCGAGCTCGGTGCCGTCGCCGGCGAGGCGCAGCTTGAGGTGCCCATTGCCGACGCTCCGCGGTTGCGCCGCGAGGCGCACGCCGCGCGCCACGAGCATCGGGCTCGGATTCCCGATGCCGAATGGCTCGAAGTGGCGAAGGAGCGTCTCGAGATCGGCCGTCACCTCATCGAGCGAGAGCTCGAGATCGACCCGGATCTCGGGGACGAGATCCGCTGCGGTGAGCCGCTCGCGCGCGACGGCATCGAAGCGCTGTGCGAGCGCGGGAACGTGCTCGGCGCGCACCGTGACGCCCGCCGCCGAGCGATGCCCGCCGAAGCGGATGAGGAGATCGCGACAGTCGCTGAGCGCCGCGTGCAGGTCGAACGCAGGGATGGAGCGACCCGAGCCCTTCCCTTCGCCATCGTGCATCGCGATCAGCACGACCGGACGGCACAGCTGCTCCACGAGGCGCGACGCGACGATCCCGATCACGCCGGCATGCCACCCTTCCTCGGCGAGGACGATGCCGTACGTCTCATCCAGATCGACGCCATCGAGCAGCTCCCACGCGCGATGCAGCGTGGTGCGATCCAGCTCCTGCCGCTGGCGGTTCAGCTCCTCGAGCTCGCGCGCGATGGCATTGGCGTCGTGCGCGCTGTCCGTGGTGAGCAGCTCGACGCCGCGCAACGCATGACCGAGCCGCCCCACCGCGTTGAGTCGTGGCGCGAGAATGAACCCGACGCGCCCCGCTGTGAGCGGCTTGCCGTCGAGACCGGCCGCGCGGATGAGCGCGTGCAGCCCCGGGTTGGTCGTCGCCGCGAGCCGCCGGAGGCCGTAGCGCACGAGCACGCGATTCTCCCCGCGCAGCGGTGCGACGTCCGCGACGGTGGCGAGTGCTACGAGATCGAGCATCTCGTAGAGCGGCTCCTCGCGCTCCCCCAATGCCCGGGCGAGTGCCAGCGCGATCTTGAACGCGACGCCGGCCGCGACGAGGTCCTTATCCGGGTAGTCGCATCCGGGGCGCTTGGGATTGAGTACCGCCAGACACTCCGGCAGCGCGCCCGTTGGCAGGTGATGGTCCGAGATGATGACGTCGATTCCGGCTTCGCACGCCGAGCGCACCGCATCGCGCGCCGTCGTTCCACAATCGCAGGTGATGAGCACCGCCGCACCCGTGTCCACCGCGGCGCGCACGCCGGCCGCGCTCAGGTCGTAGCCATCTTCGAGGCGACGCGGGATGAACGGGACGACGCGGCCGCCGAAGGTGCGGATGGCGCGGACGAGCAGCGTCGTCGAGCAGATCCCGTCGACGTCGTAGTCGCCGTGCACCATGATGAGCTCGCCGCCGCGGATCGCGCGCACGAGGCGATCGATGGCTCGATCGATGTCGCGCATGACGGCCGGATCGTGCAGCTGCTCGAGCCGCGGGCGCAGGTAGCGTTTGGCGACCTCCGGCTCCTCGTACCCGCGCTGGCACAGCAGCCGGCACACGGAGGCCGGCAGATGCAGCTCGCTCGCCAGCACGTCGACGGCTGAGCCGTGCGGCAGTTCGGGAAGCACCCAGCGCGACGGTGGGCGCACTCGCGTCATCGGAGCGGTCACGGGGAGCAAGCTACGCGCGGTGGGTACCATGAACAAGCATCAACTCGCGGCGTACAGCAGGACGCCGCACCCCTCGCACACTTCGATCGAGCGACCGGCCGCGATCACGTTGCGCCGCTGCAAAGGGATCGCGGTGTTGCACCGCCCGCACGCCGCGCCGCGAAGCGGAAAGAGCGCACCGGTCCCGCTGCGCTCGCGGATGCGCTCGTACTTGGTGAGCAGCGAGCGCGAGATGCGCTTCGCGCGCTCATCGCGCTTCGCCCGCGCCTGGTCCAACTCCGCGTCGAGCTTCGCGCGCGCGTCGTCGATCTCCTCGCGCGCCAGATGCTGCCGCTGGTCCGTATCGGCGACCTCCAGCTCCTGGCGCTGCGCCATCTGCTCGAGCTCCTTGATGCGTGCGGAGATCGTGTGCAGCTCGCTCTCCTCCTGCGCCAGCGCCTTTCGCACGAGCTCGACCTGCGCCATGGCCGCGGTCGCCTCGCGCGCCTTCTTCACCAGCTCGAGTGTGGCGACGTTCCGCTCCTGCAGCTCGCGGTGCGCCTGCACTTTCGCACTGAGGTCATGCCGCTTCCGCTGCTCGGCATCCACGGCGGCACGGGATTGATCCAGCGTCCTGTTGACCGCGTCGCGCTCGCGGTCCAGCGATTCGAGTTGGCCATCGAGATCTCTGCGACGGGATTCCAGCGAAGCGATCTCCGCATCCTCCTGCTGCAGCTCCAACAGCGCTACGAGATCAGGGTGCACCGAGCCTCCAATGTCAGGTTGAGCGGGACTTGCCGTAATGCCGGAAGCCGACACCACCGAGCCCCTGGATATCGCGCCGAATCTGCGCCTTGCGTCTGATCAGATCATCCTTCGCCGCGTCGGATGCCAATGGTAGCATCCGATCGATGTCGGCGAGCTCCTGCTCCATCGCGCGCACCTGCAGCGCGGCCACGCTCCCCTCCACTGTCCGTTCCACGTCGACGATCGCGCCGGGCTCGTCGAGCAGCGCCTGCATGGTCGTCGCCGCGTCACTCGACAACGCTGCAGCGATGTCCTCCAGCGATGCGCTCGCCCCGGCGGCGAGCAGCGCACGGAAGATGTCCCGGTACTCGATCGTTGAGAAATCATTCGCGCCAACGCGCTCGGCGATCGTTTCCACCTGCGATCGATGGTGCAGCATCACACGCACGAGCTCGCGCTCCGCTGCCGCACCACGCTCCGTACGACGGCGCTGCTCGCGAGTGCCGGCGCTGTCGTGCGTCCCGTGGCCCCGCCACGCCGGAGCAGTGGGTGCAGGCGTGGACCCGATGCCGGGCCGCGCCGATTCATCGTCGTGCGGACGGCTGTCGCCCGCACTCGCCTCCCGCTCGAGCAGCGCCTTGCTCACCCCGGCCGCTTCGCTCGCCCGCGCGATGTACATATCGCGCGTCAGCGGATCGGCAGTGGCGCGGATGGTCGGCAGCATCCGGTCCACGGCGCGCCGCTTCTTCCGGAGATCCGCGAACCAGCCGCCACGCTCGAGAAGCTGCACCTTCCGCTCGAACACGTCGAGCGCTCCGCCCAGCTGCGCCGTCAGCGCCGCGCCGCCGTGCTTGTCCACGAAGCTGTCGGGATCCTCGCCGTCGGGGAGCGTCACCACCTGCACGGCGAAGCCGTGGCGCAGGAGCTCATCGCCAGCGCGGAACGTCGCCTTGAGCCCAGCCGTATCGCTGTCATACAGCAGATACACGTGCTTCGTGTACTTCCGCAGGAGCGCGGCTTGCGCCTCGGTGAGTGCGGTGCCGAGCGGCGCGACCGTGGTCTCGAGTCCAGCCGAGATGAGGCGCACCACGTCGAAGTACCCTTCGACGATCAGCACCCGGTCCTCGCGACGGATATTCGCCTTCGCCCAGTTGAGTCCGTAGAGCAGTCGCCCCTTCGAGAAGATCTTCGAGTCCGCAGAATTCAGATACTTCGGCTCGCCGGGACCGAGCAAGCGACCACCAAATCCCACGTGGTGCCCGGCGACATCGAGGATCGGGAAGATGAGCCGGTTTCGGAATCGCGGGCGCAGCTCGCCCGTCTCCTCCTTGCGTACGAGCAGACCTGCCTCGAGGAGCCGTTCATCCTGAAACCCGAGCGCGTTGAGATGCGCGCGCAGCGCGTTCGCATCCCTGGGTGCGAACCCCAACCCGAATCGATCGGCGACTTCCCTCGAGACGCGGCGCATGGTCAGATAATCGCGTGCCGCACGGCCAGCGTCATCATCCCATAATTGCCGTCGGAAGTAATCCGCCGCAGACGAGTTGATCTCCCAGAACGGCTCGCGCTCATCGGGCTCGGCGCGGTTCGAGCGTGTTTCCTGCACCTCGATCCCCGCGCGCTCGGCCACGTAGCGCAGGGCCGACGGCCAATCCATTCCGAGCCGCTTCTGCAGAAAGTCGAAGACGTCGCCCTGCTCGTGACAGACGAAGCAGTGGTAGATCCCCTTCTTCGGCACGACCGCGAAGTTGCGATGCGTCCCCTGATGGAACGGGCACGGCCCTCGGTAGTCCGACCCGGTGCGGCGCAGCTGGACGTGCTCGCCGATGATCTGCACGATGTCGGCGGCCTCGCGCACACGCTCGATCGTCTCTTCGCTGATCATCGCATCACGCCAGCGTGGCGACGGTGACGCCCGCACCGCCTTCGTTCCAAGCGCCGAGTCGGAACTCGCGCACGCGGCGGTCGCCGCGCAAGAGCTCGGCCACGCGCTCGCGGAGCGCGCCTGTGCCTTTGCCGTGAATGATCCGGAGCGACTTCAAATCTGCGCGTACGGCGGAGTCGATAGCGTGCATGAGCATGGGCTCCATCTCATCCACGCGCATGCCGCGCAGGTCGATCTCCGTTGGCGCCTCGATCTCCGGCAGATCACCGCGCAGCGCGACGGGACTCTCCACCGACGCGGGCTCGCGCGACGACCGCTGGAGTACGGTGCGCGGCACGGTCAGCTTCATCGCGCCGACCGCGACCACTGCGTCGCCACCGCGCAACTCGACCACCATGCCCTCGCGGCCGCCGAGTGTGGCGACGGCTACGGCATCGCCCACGGCAAGCGCGGCGCCCTCGCGAACCGATGCCACACGTGACCCGGCACCGCCCTGCTCCATCCGCTCCAACTCGGTCGCGTGCGCGAGCGCCAACGCCTCCACACGACGCCGCGCATCGCGCACCTGCTCCTCTGACGCACCCGCGTCGGTGCGCAGCTCGCGGATCACGCGCTCGACCTCGGCGCGCGCCTCGAGGAGATACTGCCGCGCTTCCTGACGTGAGCGACGCTCGAGCTCGCGCTGCGATTCGCGCAGCTCCGCATCGCGTGCGTCGATGCGCTCAGCTCGCTGGCGGAGCCGTGCACTCGCATCGCGTTCCGCGGCCTCGCGCTCGGACAGTGCCGCCTCGCGCAATTCGAGATCGGCGAGCAGCGCAGCGAGGTCGCGCTCACCGCGCGGCAGACGCTCCTCGGCGCGCTGCAGCACCGCGTCCGGCAGACGCAGGCGCCGTGCGATGCTGAGCCCATACGAGCGGCCCGGGATCCCTTTGATCAGTCGATACGTCGGCTCGAGCGCCGCCTCGTCGAACTGCAGCGACGCGTTCACGATCCCACGCACTTCTGTCGCGAGGAGCTTCAGCGCACCGAGGTGCGTGGTTGCAATCGTGAGCGTGCCGCGGAGTGTCAGCTCCTCGAGCAGCGCGCTTCCGAGCGCGGCGCCTTCGGCCGGATCGGTACCGGAGCCCAACTCGTCGATGAGCACGAGCGATGCAGCGGTCGCGCGCGCGAGAATCTCGCCGAGATTCTTGACGTGCGCGCTGAACGTGGAGAGGCTCGCCTCGATCGACTGCTCATCGCCGATGTCGGCGAACACATCCTCGACGATGGCCACGCGGCTGCCGGCCCCGACCGGTGCAGGAATTCCCGACTGCATCATCAGCGAGATGAGCCCGAGCGCCGTGAGCAGGACCGTCTTGCCGCCCGTGTTCGGACCGGACACCAGCAGCGTCCGCTCGCCCTCGTGCATCTCGAGGTCGAACGGCACCACGCGCTTTCCCTGTGCAAGAAGCAGCGGATGGCGGCCATCGCGGATGGCGAATCCTGCCTCGGATGACACGAGCTGGGCGTTGGCGCAGTGGAATTCGTTTGCGAAGCGGGCGCGCGCGAAGAGCGCATCGAGCTCGACGAGCCCGCCGAGCGACTCGCGCATCGCGTCGCGCATCGGGCGCACGCTGTCCGTCAGCTCGCCCAGGATGCGCTCGACCTCACGCGCTGCCTCGGCCTCGAGCTCGCGGATGCGGTTCCCCGCAGCCACGGCCGCCGGCGGCTCGACGAACAGCGTGGCGCCCGTTGCCGATTCGTCGTGCACGATGCCGCCGATGGAGCCGCGCGCCTCGCGTCGCACGGGGATCACGTAGCGTCCATTGCGGACGGTCACCGACATGTCCGGCACACGGAACCGCGCGTCGAGATGCGCGAGCTCGCGCTCCAACAGCTGCACCAGCTCGCTCTCCGCGCCTCTGAGCGCGCGTCGCGCACGACGCAGCACGGGTGACGCGTCATCCTTCACCTGCGCGTCGGCATCGATCGCGCGCTCCACCAGCGCTTCGGCATCGCGCGCGACGAGCAACCGTTCGGCGAGCGGGACGAGCATCGCCGCGGCGACATCGCTGCGCCGCTCGTCGGAGAGGATCGCGGCGCGCGTCAGCCGTGACGAGCGCAGCAGCTGCGCGCCGCTCAGCAACTCCTCACCCGACCAGTGGCTCCCGACCACACGCAACCGCTCGAGCGCGCGCGTGAGATCGGGGATGGGCTCGGGATGCCAACCGTCCTCGCTGCCAATGAGCGCGCGCATGGCCGCAACGCGTGCGAGCTCCGTCTCGATCCACACACGGTCCGTGGATGGGGCGAGCGAGCGTATTCGCGTCGCGCCGAGCTCCGACGAGGCGCGCTCCGCCGCGAGATGCAGCACCTCCGGGAATGCGAGTACCTGCAGCGCGTGCGGATTCATTCGAGGAAATGACTCATCGAATCGGCGGGAGACGCAACAGCCCGAACGGGAGCTTCCGCTCGCTCGTTCGGGCCGTTGTCGACGTCATCGTGCGCACACCCAACGTTATTTGCCCAGCTCCTCGCGCGCGATCACATTGATCGTGGCGCCATCGGCGCGTCCTTTGAACTGGGGCATCACACGCCCCATTACGGCTCCGATGTTGGCCGCACCCGCCGTGATCGCGGCTCGCACGGCGGCCCGCACCTCGTCGTTGCTCACTGCGGCGGGCATGTACTGCTCGAGTCGCGCGATCTCCCATTGCTCCCGCTCTCGCAGATCGTCGCGACCGGCCTTCTCGTACATCTCGGCTGCTTCGCGGCGGCGCTTGATTCCCTTGCGCACCACGTCCGTGACGTCCTCGTCCGTGAGCTCCCGGCGCAACTCGATCTTCCGGTTCTTCACGTCGGCGAGCACCGTACTCAAGAGCAGCGTGCTGGCTTTGTCTTGCGCCTTGCGCGCGGCGTTCAGCTCGCTTTGCAGGCGCGTGAGCAGTTCCGACACTCAGACCGGCCGCGGACGACGGTTCTTCCGGCGCGCCGCGTTTTCCTTGCGCTTCCGCCGCTCGCTCGGCTTCTCGTAGTGGCGATGCTTGCGCAGATCGGAGAGAATGCCCGCCTTCTCGCACTTCTTCTTGAAGCGCTTGAGTGCGCGCTCAAAGTTCTCATCGTCGTGGATGATGACTTCGGACAAGAGCTGAATTCCCCCCTTCGTGGCGCTTGTACGCCGGCTGATCGTGCTGAGTGTAGAGTGTGATGAAAGTTACGGACGCCTGCGTGAGAGTGTCAAGCTGATTGCGGGAAGCGCTACGCGGGATGCGGGAACGGCTCCCGGAGAGACAACCCTCACCGCCGAGGGCGTTGCGCATCCCGCTTCCCGCATCCCGCGCTGTCCGCATCACCCCGGCGGCCACCCCATGTGGCGCCCGCCAAGCAGGTGGAGATGGAGATGCGGCACCGTCTGGCCCGCGTCGCCGTTGGTGTTGATCACCGTGCGGTAGCCGGACTCGGCGATGCCTTCGCGGGCCGCGATCGCTGCAGCGAACATCGCGAGCTCACCGATCATCGCGGGGTCGCTCGCCTCGGAGAGCGATGCGACATGCTTGCGCGGGATGACGAGCACGTGCACCGGCGCCTTGGGATCGATATCGCGGAACGCCACGGCCGTGTCGGTTTGCGCGACGAGCTTCGCCGGGATCTCACCGCGGACGATCCGGCAGAAGAGACAGTCCTCAGCCACGAGCTTGCTCCAGGTGAATGGCGAGTGCGCTGCGAACAATGGCGAGTGCCGCGATCGCCGCCGTCTCGAAGCGCAGTGTGGTGGTCCCGAGACTCGCAGGAACGAATCCCGCTGCAACGAGTGCGTTCCGCTCCTCCGGCTCGATTCCCCCTTCCGGCCCTACGGCAATCGTGAGGGGCGCCGATACGGACTGCGTGAGGAGCGGCTCGCCCGTGGCGTCCAGCAGGAATCGTGCGCCGAGAGGGGCAGCGGCGATCGCACGGTCCAGCGTCGCGTCCGGATGCAGCAGTGGGAGCCAGGCACCGCGCGATTGCGTGAGGGCCGACGCCATGCGGGCGCGCACCTTCGCCTGGAAGGTGACCCCTTCGCCACGTGGTGAGACGCTGCGCGACCGGCGCCACATCGTGGGGCGCCAACTCGACACGCCAAGCTCCGTCGCCTTCTCGGCCAGCCAGAGCATGCGGTCGCGATCGGCGACCGGCACCATGAGATGCACGTCCGGCAATGGGTCGACGCGCTCCACGACGTCCACCTGCACGGCTGCTTGCGCCTTGGAGAGCTTGATGAGCACGCCGCGCGCGATGTGGCCGGCACCATCCAGCAGCTCGACGGGCTCGCCGACACCGATGCGCCGCACGCGCGCATGATGCGCCTCGGCTGCACCCAGCGTCGCGGTCCGGCCGGCAACGAGCTCGTCGGCCGCGAAGAAGGTTGCTAGCGAGCGCTGAGACGCGCGCTCCACCACTCCCCCTCACGATCTTCCTCCTCGACAATCCATCCCTCCACCACCATCGCATGCAGAAAATCGTCGCGCTCGCTGAGCAGGATCCCGCTCATGATCGCCTCGCCGTCGGCAGTGAGACTTTCGCGCATGACGGTCGAGAGCTGCACGAGAACGGACGAGAGGATGTTGGCGAGCACCACGCGCACCGGCGCGATGAGTGGGAGGAGCAGCGTCGCGTCGCCGTGCAGCACGGCCACCCGATGCTCCACACCGTTTCGCGCAACGTTCTCCTCGGCGTTGCCGATCGCGTCGGCATCCATCTCGATGGCTGCAACGCGTGATGCGCCGAGGCGCGCCGCGGCAATCGACAGCACCGCGCTGCCGGCGCCGAGGTCGGCCACCACATCGCCCTGGCGAATGCGTCCCTGCATGAGGCGGAGCACGCCGCGGGTCGTTGGGTGCTCGCCGGTTCCGAACGCCATCGCCGGCTCGATGATGATCGGCTCGACTTCGCCGGCTACCTCGCTCGCGAGCCATGGTGGCGCGATGACGAGGTTGGCCACGCGCTGGATTCCAACGCGCGGCGCCCAATGCTCCGCCCAGTTGGCATCGAGCGCGGGGCCGCTCACCTCGAGCCGCGCTCGCGGGCTCACGCGACGCACGGCTCGCTCGAGCGATGCCGGATCGACGTGCTCTTCGACGTAGGTGACGAGCCCATCCGCCACCTCTTGCACGCCGTCGACACCTGCCTCGATGAGCGCGGCGGCGATCGCATCACGGATCGTGTCGTCGTCTACCCGGACGTGGATGGGCAGCCACCGCGTACCGGCCGCCGCGGTGCCGGGCTCAGGCACCCAGTGCCTCTTTCACCTTGGACCAGAATCCCTTCTCGCGCGGCACGGGTGGCACCGTCTCGAGTCCCGCGAGCTGCTTCACGAGCGCTTCCTGCTCGTTCGTCAGCGACTGCGGCGTCCACATCTGCACGCGCACCTGCATGTCGCCCGTGCCGCTCGAGTTGACGCGGGGCAGCCCGCGTCCGCGGATGTGGAACACCTGTCCGCTCTGCGTGCCGGCGGGCACACGCAGTGTGAACGCCCCCGTCACGAGCGGGACGTCGACGTCCGCGCCGAGCACCAGCTGCGGATACGTGACGAGCACCTCGGTGAAGAGATCCGCGCCGTCGCGCTCGAAGCGCGGGTCCTCCTCGACGTCGAACACCACGAGGATGTCGCCCCGCGGACCGCCGCGCGGGCCCACGCTCCCCATCCCCCGCAGCGTCATGTACTGTCCGGTCGATACGCCGGCCGGGATCTCCACCGGGATCGTGTGCTCGCCGCGAACGCGCCCTTCGCCGCGACACTTCTTGCACACCGCTTCGATCGTCTTTCCCTGTCCCGCACACGTCGGACAGGGCGCGACGCTCACGAACTGTCCGAAGAACGAGCGCTGCGCACGCCGCACCTCCCCACTCCCGCCGCACGTTGTGCACCGCACCGGCGCAGTGCCGGGCTCGGCACCGGTCCCCTCACACCGGTCGCACGGGTCGAGCAGCTTCACGGTGAACGTCTTCTCGATCCCCGTCGCCACCTCCGCCAGCGTGAGCGGAATCGTCACCTTCACGTCGGCGCCGGCCCGCACGCCGCCGCGCGAGCGCCCGCCGAAGATCTCGTCGAGTCCGGCGAAGCCGCCGAAGTCGCGCATGAAGATCCCGAGCGCCTCCGAGAGATCCACATGGTGGAAGCCACCGAAACCGCCGCCGCGCAGCCCGGCCTCACCGAACCGATCATACGTCGTGCGCTTCTCACGATTGCCGAGGATGTCGTACGCCTCCGTGATCTCCTTGAAGCGCTCCTCGGCCTCCTTCGACCCGTTGTTGCGGTCGGGATGGTACTGCATCGCGAGCTTGCGATACGCCTTCTTGATGTCATCGTCCGACGCGTCGCGCGCGACACCGAGGACGGAGTAGTAGTCGGGCATTGGGAAAACGATGTACCGTGGAAGTGTAAGAAGTCGGTCAGTGAGTCAGTGGGTCAGTGAGTCGGTAGGTCAGGAACGGCTTGTTTGACTGTCATCCCGAGCGGTGCGAGGGATCTCGCTGGCCGAACGAGATTCCTCGCTTGCGCTCGGAATGACACCGTGCAGCACGAGATTCCTCGCTGCGCTCGGAATGACAACCGTTCGAGCTTTTGTCTGACTCACTGGCCCACTGACTCACTGTCTCTCTGCCGTTCTCAGTCCAGCAGCTCACTGATGAGCCGCGATGTATGTGTCACGAGCGAGATCACCTTTTCGTACGGCATGCGGGTCGGGCCGATGACGCCGATCACGCCCGAGAGGGGACCGGCGTTGTACTCGGCGGTAACGACCGTGAAGTCCGTGAAGTGGGGATCGTCGTGCTCGTCGCCGATCGTGATCGTGATGCCGGACGTCGCACTGCGCCGGCGCAGCAGGTGGCCCAGCGCTTCGGGGCGCTCGGTGAGCGTGAGCAGCTTGCGCATGTTCTCGCCGCTCGAGAACTCCGGTTGTCCCGCGAGCACCGATGGGCGTCCCATCAGAACGCCGGCGTCGTTGCTCATCGCGACGTCGAAGATCTGCTCCCCTTCCTGAATGAAGACGTTGAGCAGCTCACCAGCCTCGGACGCCACCGCCGTGTCGCGCAGCCGCTCGGAGAAGGTCGTCCGGATCTCGCGAAGCGTGAGCCCCACGAGACGCTCGTGCAACACGAGGGCGACGTCCATGAGCGCCTTCTCGGCGATCTCTCCCGGCACCTCGATGAAGATGTTGCGCGCGAGACCGCCGGTGAGGCGGAGTACCAGGAGCAACCGGCCAGATGACAGCCGCAGCAGCTCCAGCCGCTCGAGTCTCGCCTGCTCCAGCTGAGGTCCGACGGCGACGCCAAGCTCCTGCGTGAGCACGCCCAGCATCTGCGCGGCGCGGCGCAGGATGGCTTCGATGGCGTTGCCGCCGGTAGACAGCTCTTCCAGCAACTGACCCTTCGACGCCGCGTCGAGCGGTGACAGCCGCATGAGCGAATCGACGTAGACGCGGTACGCCATGTCGGTGGGAATCCGGCCTGCCGAGGTGTGCGGATGGAAGAGATAACCCTTGTCCTCGAGGTCGCTCATGGTGTTCCGGATCGTCGCCGGCGACACGCCGAGCCCGAACCGACGCGAGATCATGCGCGAGCCTGCCGGCTCCGCCGTCTCGACGTAGGAGTGTATCACCGCTTCCAGGACGCGGCGCTCTCGTTCCGTTAGCTGCGGAAGACCCATAAGTCCAAAATTAGCAACGACTTGCGATTAGTGTCAAGTCGGCCGCCAGAGCATCCAGCCGAAGCCAGCCGGCCGGGGTGAGCCGGAGGCGAGAGGCATCGAGCTCAGCCCATCCCGCGTCGACCCATGGTTGCACCCGGAGTGCCATGGCCTCATCGATGTCCACCCCCTCGGCGACCCGGAGCCCGAGGTACACCTCTTCGGCGCGCCGGCTCTCATCGCCGAGGACCTCATCCGCCTCAAGTGGGTCACGTCCCTCATGGACAGCGCGCACCCAACCCGCGTACGGCGCGATGTTCCACCGCCGTCTCACGCCGTCGAACTCGTGCGCCGCCGGGCCGAAGCCGGCGTAGGGGACGCGACGCCAGTAGCTCGAATTGTGACGGGAGCGTTTGCCGGGGCGCGCATAGTTGGACACTTCATAGTGCTCATACCCCGCACGCGCAAGAAGGTCGTGTGCGCGAAGAAACTCGCTCTCGTAGCGCTCCTCCGGCGCCTCGCGCACCTCCCCGCGGTCGCGCCAGCGCGCGAGCGGCGTCGTGGGCTCAATGGTCAGGCCGTAGAACGAGAGGTGTTGCGGCGCGAGCGCGAGCGCGTGCTCCAGATCCCGGTCCCAGTCGCGCCCGAGCTCCTGGGGGAGCGCGAAGATGAGGTCGAGCGAGAGGTTCTCGATCCCTCCGGCTCGCGCTGCAGCCACCGCTTGCGTGATCTGCTCCGCCGAGTGCGTCCGGTGCATCCAGTCGAGTACGCGCGGGTCGAAGGACTGGCTGCCGATCGAGAGCCGGTTGACGCCGGCGCTGCGCCACCGGCGAACGCCGTCGAGGCTGATATCGTCGGGATTGGCCTCGAGCGTGACCTCGGCGTCGGGCTCGAGCGCGAAGCGGGTGGTGAGCAGATCGAGCATCCGCGCCACGCCGTCTGCGCCGAGCTGCGACGGCGTTCCCCCGCCGACGTACAGCGTGTCGATCGTCCATCGCTCGTCGCGCGGCACGCGGCGCGCGAGCTCACGCTCGAGGGCGACGAGGTACTCGTCCACGGGCACGGAGCGCCGTACCGCAATGGAGAAGTCGCAGTACGAGCAGCGCCGTGCGCAGAACGGGACGTGGACATAGACGTGGCGGGGGGGCATGGTGAAAGATACAGCCACCGGCCGGAGATGCCTCGCTGCGCTCGGAATGACGACTGTCACGTCGAGGTTTCATGCGGCGCTGGGGGTGACAACACCCCGAAGGTCCTCCCTGCGATCACAGTGACGACTCGGACTAGCGCCGCCGGATTTCTCCGGTGAGCGCGCACTCGACGGCGCCCGAGAGCTCCAGCGCCGTGACCGCGGCGAGGCACTCACGCGCCGGGAGCGCGGCTCGCGTCGTGAGCGTGTCGATGTCGCTCGCGCCTTGCTCGAGCGCCTCCCATACGGCGCGCTGCGCCGGCGTGCAAAGTTGCGGCTCGCGACGCGGAGGCGGCGCGGCGCCGACGAGCGCCAACGCATCGGCCACACTGGTGATGGCAAGTGCGCCATCGCGCAGCAGCTCGTTCGAGCCCACGCTCTGCGGCGCGTCGATGGGACCGGGGACGGCAGCCACCACGCGTCCGAGATCGAGCATGTGCTCCGCAGTGATCAGTGCGCCACTGCGGTACGGCGCCTCGACGATGATGGTCGCTTGCGTGAGCGCGGCGATGACGCGATTGCGCTTCGGGAAGGAACCGCCGGACGCGCGATCGCCCGGGAGCTCCTCGGACAGCAGCAGCCCGCGCGTCGCGATCTGCGCGTGAAGCGTGCGGTGGGATGCCGGGTACGCCACGTCGACGCCCGTGCCGAGCACGGCGACCGTGCGACCACCGGCCTCGAGCGCGGCGCGATGCGCGAATCCGTCGATGCCACGGGCCAGTCCGCTCACGATCGACACGCCCGCGCGCGCGAGCGCCGCGGCGATCTCCCGTGTCACGCGCTCGCCGTACGGCGTCGCGCCGCGCGTCCCGACGATGGCGACAGACGGCGGTCGCAGCATGTCGAGGCTGCCCACCGCGAAGAGATGCGGAGGCGGGTCCGGGAGGTCGAGCAGCGATGCGGGATACTCGTCATCGCCGAGCAGCACGAGTCGAGCGCCACATCGCGCGGCGCGCTCGAGCGCGGCACGTGCCGCCGTCAGTGCGTCGGCGCGGCCGTCGAGTGCGGGCGCATCATCCCATGCACGCGCGGCGGACCCAAATTGTGCAACGAGCTCTCGATACCGCACGGCCCCCACCCCGCGCACGAGGGAGAGCGCGAGCGCGGCGAGTCGCGCGTCGGGCTCAGGGGAGCGCGGCGTCGTGCGGCCTCAGCTGTTCGCGCTTCCGCAGCTCGAGCAGCTTGCTCCAGAACGCTGCGAGCAGCGTGTCGAGTCCCTGCCGCGTGACGGCGCTGATGGCGAAGACGCCGAACGCCTCCGGCGCGTCGATGGGCGGCGGCTCCAGTTCGCCCAGCAGGTCCATCTTCGTGAACACCACGCAATGCGGCTTCGACGCGAGCTCGTCGGAGTAGCTGCGGATCTCGTGGCGCAGCGCATCGTATTCTGCCTGCCAGTCCATCGCATCCACGGGGATGAGAAAGGCGAGCACGCGCGTCCGCTCGATGTGCCGGAGGAACTGCAGCCCGAGTCCGCGCCCTTCGTGCGCGCCTTCGATGATTCCCGGAATGTCTGCGACGACGAAGGTGCGATGGTCGGTGAGCTGCACGACGCCGAGGTTCGGCGACAGCGTGGTGAACGGGTAGTCGGCGATCTTGGGGCGTGCCGCGGAGATGACTGAGAGCAGTGTCGACTTGCCGGCGTTCGGCTGACCGACGAGCCCGACGTCGGCGATCAGCTTGAGCTCGAGCTCGAGATCGCGCGATTCACCTTCTTCGCCCGGCTGCCACTCGCGCGGCGCCTGGTGCGTGGCCGTCGCGAAGAACGCGTTCCCCTTCCCTCCGCGCCCGCCGTGCGCGACGACGATCCGCTCGCCGTCCTCGAGCACTTCGCCCAGGAGCTCGTTCGTACGCTGGTTGCGCACGACCGTACCGATCGGCACCGGCAGGATGACGTCGCGTCCCGAGCGCCCCGTCTTGTTGGCGCCCATGCCGTGCTCGCCGCGCTCCGCGACCCATGTGCTGCGGTAGGTGTAATCGAGCAGCGTTGCCAGGTTCGCGTCGCCGCGCACGATCACGTCGCCGCCTCGGCCGCCGTCACCGCCATCGGGTCCGCCGAAGGGGACGCGGTACTCCCGCCGGAAGGATGTCGCGCCCGATCCTCCGGTGCCCGCCTCGACGTGAATGACTACCCGATCGATGAACGACGTCATGAATCTCCTCGCACCCGCATCCACAGGTGGCTGTACCGTCGCACGCTCTCTACGTCCAACCGCTCCGCCGCCAGCGCGAGCACCTCGTCGATCTCGCTGCGCCGCGCGCCGACATTGAGCGCCCCGCGCAAGTGTGCGTGCAGCTGCCGCTCCTGCCCCGTGACCGCGCAGACGCTCACGATGCACAGCTCACGCCGACGGAGGTCGAGCCCCGGACGTCCGAGCACCTTCCCGTACCCCTCCACGATCATCCAGGCATCGAGCGCGGGATGCAGCTCGCGGATGTTCGCGCGCAGTCGCTCGTAGCTGTCGCCGTACACCGCGGCGCACGTCTCACGGCCGCGCGCTTCCCACTCTGCCGCATCGCGATACTCCGCACCCTCGTCGTGCATTGGCGCTGGCCGCCCGGACGCCTTGCGCCATTCGCGCGCGGCGTTGAGCGTGCGCGGCAATCCCACGAACAGATACGACTGCAGGATCAGCTCCTCGATCCATTGTGGTTCGACATCGCTCCGCGCTGCGCGTACCATCGCCGAGCGTAGCTCGTCCTCTCGCGCCACCGCGATCGCAATCGCCGCGCGCACGAGCTCGTGCGTCGGCCGATCGAGTGCGCCGAACAATCTATCGTGCCGAGTGTCTGTCGCCGTCATCGAATTGTGCGAAGCAGGTACAAACGATTGCGGGCTAATCTAACGATGCCCGGGTCGTCCCGAGGGGTCGGCGGTCATCCCGCACTGCGATCAGGATGCCCATCGCAATCACTCCTCCGACCGGATCTCCCCCACGACTTCGCCACGCGTATTCACGATCGGTGCGCGGAGGAATGGCGCGAGGCGTGGAGGTAGCGTCTCGGGAAGTACGCCGAGGCGCTGCAGCAGCCGGAGCACCGCCGGATGCTGCGCGCGGATCGAGCCGTCCTCGACCTTCAGCGCGAACGCGACCGGCTCGTCGAGCACCGCCACGGTGTGCACCCCTTCCGCGCCCACCTTACACAGGATCCGCCCGCCCGTCTCCTCCATGAGCGCGGTGTCGAAGCGGTCCGTGCCGCCGACGAGAAACGGGCGCGTGGTCATGGCGTGTACGACGCGCCCGGGGACTTCGGCGCCGCGCTTCGCCGCTGCCGCAAGCCGCGCGAAGCCGCGCGCCATGGCCTCGAGCGGCAGCCCGAAGCACACCACGCCGCACCCGTCCGTCGTCTGCACGATCTGCTCCGCCGGCACGCCCGTCCAGTACGACACGGAGGACAGCGCACGCTGCTGCACCGGATGCCCACCCTGCTCATAGCCGAGCGTGGGCCACCCCGACGCGCGCGCAAACGCCAGCATGGCGGCGTGCTTCCCGGAGCAGTTGTTGTGCAATCGCGTGGGATGCACGGACGCCTGCTGCAACAGGCGCGCGCCGCGCTTGGAGAGTGGCTCGTGCGCGCCGCACGCGAGGTCGCCCTCCTCGAGTCCCATCGAGTCGAGCATGCTCGTGACGAGCGCGATGTGCTCCGGCTCGCCACCGTGCGAGGCGCACGCGAGGGCGAGGTGATCGTCGCCCCACTCCATTTCGTCGAGCGCGCCGGACTCGACGAAGGGCATGGCCTGGAACGGCTTGGCGCAGGAGCGCCACATGGTGACGATCTCGGGATCGCGCGCGCTGTCGCGCACCGTTCCGTTCGCATCGACGACGACAGCGTGCACGCGATGATGCGACTCGGTCATCGGACCGCGCGTCACGATCACATCCAGATTGAGCGGCATGTCAGGGATCGGCGGATGGAGCCTGCGAGAAGCGACGAGGAAGCGAGAGAAGAATGCCGGCGAGCACGAACGCGCCGCCGACGAGCGTCAGTACGGGCGGCACCTCGCGAATGCCCGGGAGGACAGCGGCGAGCAGCGTCGCGCCCACCGGCTCGCCGAGCACGG
>DASSNR010000289.1:0-7352 GCA_035687925.1 Gemmatimonadaceae bacterium
GAGATCGAGCGCGCTGTTGGCTCACAGCCCGCTCACAACCCACAGCTCACAGCTCAGAGCTCACAGCTCAAAGCTCACAGCCCTCACTTCCCCGCCCCCACCGGGCGCCCGCCGCCCTTGTGGGCTGCGGGCTTTTCGGGCGTCTTGGGGGGTGGCGCGCTGGCGTCGCTGACCTCGAGGAAGCTCACGTCGTGGCCGTGCTGCTTGAGCAGGTTGATGAAGCCGAGCTTGTCCGACGCCTTGAGGTAGGCCTCCTTCGGCTCTACCTGCTTGTCGTTGACGAGATCGATCAGCGCGTCGTTGAGCAGCAGCATGCCGAGTCGGCGCGACGTCTGCATCACCGAGGGGATCTGGAACGTCTTCCCCTCGCGGATGAGGTTGGACACGGCGGGGAGTGAGAGCAGGATCTCGCGCGCGGCCACGCGGCCGCCGCCGATCTTCTTGCACAGCACCTGCGAGATCACGCCGCGCAGCGACTCCGACAGCATCATGCGGATCTGCTCCTGCCGGTCGGCGGGGAACTGGTCGATGATGCGGTCGACGGTGCTCACGGCACTCGTCGTGTGCAGCGTGCCGAACACGAGGTGACCCGTTTCCGCCGTCTCGATCGCGATGGAGACGGTCTCGAGGTCGCGCATCTCGCCCACGAGCACGATGTCGGGGTCCTCACGCAGTGCGGCGCGCAGCGCGTGCTTGAACGAGCTCGTGTGCACGCCCACCTGTCGCTGCGTGATGATGCAGCTCTTGTTCTCGTGTACGAACTCGATCGGGTCCTCGATCGTGATCACGTGATCGGTGCGCACGCGGTTGATGAGATCGATCAGCGCGCACAGCGTGGTGGACTTCCCGGAGCCCGTGGGTCCGGTGACGAGCACGAGTCCCTTCGTCAGATAGCAGAGCCGCTGCACTTCCTCGGAGATCCCGAGCTGGTCGACGGTGACGACGTTCGCCGGAATCGCACGGAAGACGGCGGCCGCGCCCTTGCGATCCTTGAGCGCGTTGCCGCGGAAGCGTGCGACGCCCGCGATCTCGTGCGCGAAGTCGGTGTCATTCACCTCTCCGAACTCGCGCTTGTTGCGATCGGGCATGATGGCATGCAGCATCGCATCGATCCGCTCGCTCGTGAGCGTGGCCGCGCCGTCGAGGCGCTCCATCTCGCCGTGCGTGCGATAGATCGGCGGCTCGCCGGCACGGAGGTGCAGGTCCGATGCGCCGCGGCTGATGAGCGTGCGGAGCAGAGTGTCGATCTCGACGCGCGCGGCGTCATCGGTCGGCGTCGTCGTCGCGCCAACCGCCACGGTCGATGCCGCTGGTGTGTGCGTTCTCTCGGCCGGCGCCGGCGGCTCCGCTGCGCGTGTTGCCACTGGCGTGGCGGAACGCGGTGCATCCTTGGCGCCCTGGGCCGATGCAGCGGGGCGGATCTCCGCGGTGAGCTCGAGCGCGGCACCGGTGACGCGCACCAGGAAGGTTCCGTCGCTCGAGGTGTACGTGAACGCCGCGTCTTCGCCGGTGTCGAGCTGGTGCGCGGCGTCGGCCGGCGCGATCTCCCGCAACAGCGCGACGAGCTGTTGACTCGAGAGCGGCTGCTTGGTCACCGGGCGCGGCGCGTCGCCGATCTCCAGCCGCGCGACATCGTCGGCGGCGAGGAGCAGTGCGGTGGCCCTGTTGCTGACCAGCACCGAGAGGAAGCGGTCCAGTTGAGGCATATCAGTCGAGGGGGCGCACGCGGTCGATCAAGCGAACGTTGATCAGCCGCACCCCATCCGTCGTGTAGAGTGTGGTGAACCGGTCGGTGCAGTGGTTCAGAAAGTCCTGCAGGCGCGGACGATCGGAGGGCGTCTCCAATCGGATCGAACCGAGGTGCACGATCCCGCCACCGAGCGTGATCTCGAGGAGCGCGGGCCGAGCGGACTGGCGTCGCAGCTCATCCTCCTCGGCGGGTGGAAGGCCGGTGACCTCGACCACGCGATCCTTGGCGACGAGAAGCACCTCACCATCTTCCTGCGCGAGCGGCAGGAACGGCTCCGGCGCGTTGAACAGGTGCAGCGGCTCTTCTGGCACTCCGTAGTGGAATGCGGAGGGCTGGACGAAGATGTGTCCGTTGATCGCCTCGCCGCCCAGCATGATGAGCGTGACGGAGAGTTGCTGCTTTTCGATGCGGTACTTGTGTCGCGCGTCGTCGCTGGGGCTCATCCGGCTCCTGATCTCCCGATTCGGTACTGAGAGACGCATGGCCGGCACTCGCCGTCACGGCGGCGAGTGTGATGAAGGCGGGTGTCCCGACCTCGTGTGCGGGATGTCCGTACACACGTCATCACCGTCAGGCCGGGACGGCCGTTCTCACACACGCATTAGGATTGCTTCATGGATGCAGGTGCAGCTCGCGCTCGTACATCTCGCGGCGCTCGAGCTGGACGGTCACGTGCTGGATGCCGAACAGGCGCATCGCATCGTGCACGTGCTCCAGGACGTGCTGGTGCTGCTCCGGCTCGCGCACGATCGCGTGCACGCTCATTGCAATCACACCGGACGTGACCGTCCAGACGTGGAGGTCGTGCACCGATTCGATCCCCGGGATGACTTCGAGTTGCGCGCGGATGGCGCCGAGCGCAAGGTGCGTCGGCGTCGACTCGAGCAACACATCGACGCTTTCGCGAACGAGGCGCCATGCGCTCACGACGATGAGCAGCGTCACGATGAGCGAGGCGATGGGATCGGCAGGGAGCCAGCCCGAGAAGCGGATGATCAGCGCAGCGACGACCGTGCCGATGAAGCCGAGCAGATCGCCGAGGACGTGCAGGTAGGCGCCGCGCAGGTTGAGGTTGGAGTCGCTCGCGGGGTGGAGGATGCGGGCGGAGACAAGGTTGGCCGCGAGTCCGACGATGGCGACAGCGAGCATGAGGCTGCCGTGGACCGGCGGCGGCTGCCGCAGTCGAAGGATCGCCTCCCAGATGATCCATACCGAGATGAGCAGCAGCGTCGCGCCGTTGAGCAGCGCCGCGATGATCTCCCACCGCAGGTAGCCGTAGGTGCGGCGCGGCGTCTCCGGCCGGCGGCTGAACCACGAGACGAAGAGCGTGAGCGCGAGCGCCGCCACATCGGTGAGCATGTGTCCCGCATCCGCCAGCAGCGCCAACGAATTGGACAGGACGCCGCCCACCAGCTCCGCGATCAGGATGACGGCCGTGATCGCGAGCGCGATGCGCAAGCGGCGCGCATGGTCGCCGATCGCGGGGCCGGTCGCTTCGCCATGCGCGTCCGCATGCCCGTGATGATGGGAGGAGTGGGCGTGCACGTGCATGGCGACTACCGCCGCTCCTGCGCAGGCTGGTGCCGAACGGCCCCGGCGCAATAGGTTGCGAGCGTGATGGTCCGCATCATCGGGATTCTGGCGCTGGTGTTCCTCAACGCGTTCTTCGTGGCCGCGGAGTTCGCGCTCGTGCGTGCGCGACGGTCGCGACTCGAGGCGATGGCGCGCGAGCGCGATCGACTGGCGCGCTTCGTCCTCCGAGCGATGACCTCGACCGCGCGACTGCTCGCCGCAGCCGAGCTCGGGATCACGCTCTCGAGTCTCGCCCTCGGCTGGCTCCTCGCGGGGTGGTTCTTCACGGACGCGGGCCCCGTGGGCGGCGTGGTCGGCATCATCGTCGCGATCGTCATCGTGGCGTATCTGCACATCGTGTTCGGGGAGCTCGCGCCGCGCACGGCCGCCATCGCACAGCCCGAGCGGCTCGCACGCGTGCTGACGCCACCGCTCGTCGTCTTCGCCTGGATCACCTGGCCCATCACCGTCGTCATCGCTCGATCCTCATTACTGGCCACTCGGCGCATCCGCGAGAGCGCGCCCGCACTCGCGAACAGCGCGCACTCGCCCGACGAGCTCCGCCTCCTCGTGGAACGCAGTGAGGAGGTCGGGACGCTCGAGCCGCAGGATGCGGACCTGCTCGAAGGCGTGTTCGAGTTCTCGGAGAAGAACGCGCGTGAGGTCATGACGCCGCGCACCGAGATCGTGGCCCTCCCGCTCGATGCCTCGCTCGACGACACGCTCGCCGTCGTCGAGGAGAGCAAGCTGTCACGCTTCCCCGTGTACGAGGGCTCGATTGACAATATCGTGGGGGTCGTACTCGCGAAAGATCTGCTACCGCTCATCAAGCAGTCGCCCGCGGACTTCGCGCTGCGCGCCGTGATGCGCCCCGTGCTGCTCATTCCGGGCACGCGCGAGGTGGAGGACGTCCTGGCCGACTTCAAGCGACTGAAGGAGCACATGGCCGTGGTGCTCGACGAGTACGGCGGCACCGCGGGCGTCGTCACCATGGAGGATCTGCTGGAGGAGATCGTCGGTGAGATTCTCGATGAATACGACGAGGCGGAGCTGCCGCTCGAGCGCGCCGGCACGGGTGAGACGGTGATCCCTGGCGAGATGAACATCGACGAGCTGAACGAGACGCACGGCCTCGACGTCCCGGACGCGGAGCACACGACGATCGGCGGTTTCGTGTTCGGCGTCCTCGGCCGCCTCCCGCACCCCGGCGACTCGGTGACGGCCGGCGGCGCCATCTTCACGGTCCATCGGATGGCAGGGCGGCGCGTGGATGAGTTGGCGATGACGGTGATGCCCACTGGGGAAACGCGAGAGGCGACCGACGAGAAGCGGGACAAGTTTTGAGTTCTGGGTCATGAGTTGTGAGTGGCCCCGGTGGCACTCAGAACTCATCACTCACACCTCAGAACTTCTATCGCTTCCCGCAATTCTCGCGCATTCCAGAACCGCGTGCACGAAGCTCGACGGGTCGGCGATGCCCTGACCCGCGATATCGAACGCGGTGCCATGGTCGGGAGAGGTGCGCGGGAACGGGAGACCGAGAGTCACGTTCACGGCGCTGCCGAACGACGCGACCTTGATGGCGGTCATGCCGACGTCGTGGTATGGCGCGATCACCGCGTCGAAGGCACCGCGCATCGCGCGCACGAAGACGGTGTCGGCGGGAAAGGGGCCGGCGATCCCCGCCGCGTGTGCGGCGGGCGCGAGCAGCTCGTCGTCCTCGCGCCCGAAGCGGCCGTTGTCCCCCGCGTGCGGATTGAGTGCGCAGAGGGCGATGCGCGGTGCGTCGATGCCGTACCACTCCTGCAACCCGGTGCGCGTGATGCGCGCGGTCTCGATGATCGTCGAGCGCGTGAGGCGCGCGGGGACATCGCGCAACGGGATGTGTGTCGTCGCGAGCACCACGCGAAGCCGATCGGACGCGAGCATCATCGCGACGTCGGAGTGCGTGAGCGCGCCGAGCATCTCGGTGTGCCCGGGATAATCGAAGCCACCGGCAAGGAGCGCGTGCTTGTCGATGGGTGCCGTGACGATCCCCTGCACCACACCGCTCAGCGCGAGGGCAATCGCGCGCTCGATGGCGAGCCCGCTCAAGCGACCCGCCTCGGCCTCACCCATGCCCACCGTCCACTCGCCCACGCGCTCGTCGACGGGGAGCAGCACTCCGCTCGGCCCGACGAGCACAAGCGAGCAACCCTCACGAACCCGCGGGTCCGTGAGGGCTTTGGCGACGATCTCCGGGCCGATGCCGCGGGGATCGCCGAGGGTGACGGCGAGACGCGGAACGCTCATTCCGTCTGCTCGTCGCGCAGCACGCGATAGAGCGTCTTCGCCTGCGCGCGGCTCACGTTCTTGCCGATCTCCTCCAGCAGCTCGATCTCGAGCGTGTGTTGCGCGTAGGCGACGCTCACTCGATCACCAGGCCGGATCTCCGCCGAAGCTTTGACCGGCTTGCCGTTGATCCGCACGGCACCGACGTCGCACGCCTCCTTCCCTTCCGTTCTGCTCTTGACGAGCAGCAACCGCTTGAGCGCGAGATCGACTCGCACCGATCAGAAGCGGATGGAGACGAAGGTCGTTTGTCGCAGCGCGTCGATGTACTTCTCGAACGCCTTCTCCTGGCCGAGCTGCGCGCGGATCTTCTCCTGGTAGTCGGCGAGCGTGGGCTCGTGCTGGTCCTCGACCGAAGTGAGCTGCGCGATGACGAACTTCGGTGCGCCGCGCGACTTGTCCGGGATCTGGAACGGATCGGTGATCTCGTTGGGCTTCGCGCCGTTGAACGCATCCTGATACGTCTGCGGCAGCTGTGCACGCGGGAACGGATTCGGGATGATGCGCGACTCCACGGGGTCGTGGTACTTCGCGACGAGTGTGTCGTAGTTCGCGCCGTTGCGCCACAGCTTGGCGACGCTGTCCGCCAGCGACTCGGCCCGCGCGACATCCGCCGAATCGATGCGCGGGCGGATGAGGATCTGCCGCACCTTCACCTCGGCGGGCTGCGCGCGCTCCACCTTCACGATGTGGTACCCGAGCGACGTGCGGAACACCGGGCTCACCTTGCCGGGCGGGATCGAGAAGATCACGCGCTCGAAGATGGGCAGCAGCCCGGTGCCGCGCCGCTGCCAGCCGAGGTCGCCGCCCTGGTCCTTGCTCGCCTCATCCATGGACTCGCGCTTCGCGATCTGCGCGAAGTCGCCCCCATGCTGAATCTCGGTGAGGAGCGAATCCGCCTTGAGCAGCGCCACGGAGTCTTCCTTGGGGCTCGGCTGCGGGGCGATGACGATCTGCCGGAACGTGACCGTTGCGGGGAGCGGCGGCAGCTGTCCCGCGGCCTTCGCCGCCTTGAACATCGAGTCGACTTCGGCCTGCGAGACGGGGAGCGGCGTCAGCTTGCCGTCGCCCTGCAGCTTCTGATACAGCTTCTGCTGCAGCAGTCCCCGCTTCGCCGTTTCCATCTGGAAGCGGCGGAACTCCGTGGGCGAGCCGAAGCCGGCGATGGCGAGCTGCGCGCGGTACTCGGAGTCCGATGAGAAGCGCGAGCGGATCGTCTGCACGTTCTGATCGACGGTGCTCGACACTTCGTCGTCGGTCGCGTCCAGCTTCTGCCGCTGAGCCTCCTGCAGCAGCAGCTCGACGTTGACCATGTTGTCGAGAATGTCGCGCGCCATCTTGTCGATGGTCGCCGAGTCCTGCGGAACGGCGCGCCCCGACTGGCGCAGCTGCAGGAGCTGCTGCTGCAGCTCCTGCTCCACGTCACTCTGCAGGATGACGGAATCGCCAATGACCGCGACGACGCGGTCGATGCCGGCCCCGGGCGGCGCACCGGGCCCCGGAGGAGCGGACTCCTGCGCGCCGACCGTTGCCCCCGCGAGCATCGCGGCGGTCGTCACGAGAATCAGAAATTTCTGCATGCTCGGTCGTACCCTCGGGGGCGGTGTGAGGTCCTGTTACTTCTTGCCGGAGTCCGGCTTCGCGGGCGACGACGCGCCCGGTCCCATCGGAACAGCCGTCGGCGGACGCTTGGCATCAC
>DASSNR010000305.1:0-4093 GCA_035687925.1 Gemmatimonadaceae bacterium
AAGGTGGATCCGATCGAAGCGCTACGGGTGGAGTGATCGAGTCACGCGATCCCCGCCCGCTCCTTCGCCTTCTGGATGATCGCCGCCATCACGTCGCGATGCTGCGTGAAGGTGTCGTCCACCACCTGCAGCGTCGGGATCGCGCCCTCGTACAGGTCCAGCGTCTTCTCGTTGAAGCGCCCGAACCCCGACTCGTGCACGCCGCTGCTCCCGCGTCCCGGCGCGGGGCTGCTCAGGTGCGAATAGTTGTGGCTGTACTTGGACCAGATCGGCCCGAGCCCCACCTGGAACATCGGGATGAAGCCGTGCAGCGCGTCGTACGGCATCTCGCCCACGCACGCGACGTTCGGGTACTTCTTCCGCAGGTCGAGCACGAGCTGGCGCGTCCCCTCGTGCATGTCGCCCGTGGTGCTGTTCACGTGGCCGCCCACGATGTCGAGGAAGTACGCGTCCACGCCGTAGCGATCGATCATCTCCGAGATGCGCCCCCCGAGATGATTGCGCCACACGTCCGCGCCGAGGTTCATGTAGCGGAGCCAGCCATCCTGGTGACGGTCGTTGTTCCAGTCGACCCAGTCGAGGGCGTACTCGTTCCCGTCGATCTTCTTCGTGATACCGCTCGCGAGCGAGGGCCAGCTCGGGAGCTTCGTGTTCGCCGCGTTCGTGCCGTACATCGGCATGATCTTGAAGCCCATCTTGTGTGCTTCATCGACGAGCGTGCGGAAGGCCGCGTCGCCGCCCATACGGTCGGACACCTTGTACGTCGGATAGTCCCAGTAGTACCGCCCGTCCCACGCCGAGATGAAGACGAGCACCCGATCGCCCGGGATCTGTGTGCGCATCCAACGCAGGATCTCGAGCATTTTCGGGAAGTCGTTGAACATGTAGCCGGTGTAGTGCATCCCGTGCAGCGTCGTCACCATCGCGAGGTTGCGCATCCACGCCGGCACATCGGTGCGCGCATCCCACGCCTTCAGTCCGAACGCCTGCTCGATGTGCTTCATGTGCAGTGCGATGGCCTCGTCGCCCGACGCCGCGCGACCGAGCCGCCACGTCGGCACCTCGACACGTTTGTCATCGCGCCATGCGTCGTGCTCGTAGACGGCCTCGACGCGATAGCTCGTGTCGCCCGGCGCGAGGTAGTACCGCTTGGGACGCACGCGCGTGTCGAGCGTCGTCACGTAGAACACATCGTTCGGCGTCTGGATCATGAGGAGCGGCGTGTTCATGCTGCCGCCGGGGCCGTTCAGGTCGCCCGCGCCGAACGTGTAGCCGGCCTGCTCCTCGTTGTCGTGTGGATCGCGGAAGCCGCCGGCGCCGAACGACAGCTGGCCGCGCGGGACGCGGCGGATGATCGATGTCACCGACTTGATCGGATGGTCGCGCATCTCGGCGACGACGTCCCACTCGATCGTGTTCCCGTTCCGCTTGAGCGATGCCGTGAGTCGCCCGGGCGCCGTCATCTGCCCGCCGGCCCACACGTAACCGTCGCACGCGAGCGTCAGCGAGTCGCCCGTGCCCTCGACCTTCATCTTCGACTGATCGAGCCCGTACGTGTTCTCATCGGTGAAGACGAGAAAGCCGAATGTGTACTCGCCGAACGCCACCGACGGCTCGGGGAAATCGAAGCTGAACTTCTGGAAGGAGCGGCCCCGCGGCGGGATGAAGATCTCGCTCGTCGAGCTGAGCGGGAGGATCTCGCCAGGGGCGAGCGGATTCAGGGGACGCGGCGCCGCCGTTGCGCTGGAGAGCGCGGGAAGCATGGGACTCGCCGCAGCATCGCGCGTGAGCAGTGTGCTCGCGCTCGCGAGTCCCAGGAACTTGAGCCAGTCTCTCCGGGAGATGAAGTCGCTCATGGACGTTCGGGTGAGGGGGTGAAGAGTGCACGACGAATGCGACGTTGTCATCCCGAGCGAAGCGAGGGATCTACTCGGCGATTGTCATCCCGAGCGCAGCGAGGGATCTCGCTGGCAGCCAGAGATTCCTCGCTGCGCTCGGAATGACAGGAGCCCGAGATTCCTCGCTCCGCTCGGAATGACAATTACTGTCGATCAGCCCTGAGCCGAGCATCCGCCCAGTCGGCGGGGACGGCATCATCGCGATCGGTATTCGGCGGTACAGCGGGTATCACCTCGAGCGTGAGCTCGTGCACACCGCGCACATCGACGTCCACCGGGACGGCCGCGCTGCCGCGCGACACCGTGTCGCTGCGCCACAGCACTCGGCCATCGCCCCGCACCTCGAACACGGCGCGCGATGACGATGGCTGCCGGCGTCGCCTGCCGTTGTCCAGACCAACATGCGCCGTGAAGCGCGCGAAGCGGCCGAAGAGCTGGTAATGAATCTCCGACGACGACAGCGTCCCGACCCCGCTCGTGTAGACGGAATCGCCGACGGTGAGCGGCCCGCCCGTGACCGAGCGGTTCCTGCCGAGCTGCTCCCAGTCCTGTCGCACGCTCATCGGCTCGAGCTCGGAGACCAGGACGCTGTCCGGCACTGATGGCGTGTAGTCGAGTGTCGCGGCGTTCTTCGCGATCGAGCCGTCGGCCCACATCGACTGCACGGTGATCTTGTATGTCTGTCCGGGGACGAGGTCGCTCAGCGTGGCGCGCGCGGAGAAGGTCTCGCCGATCGGATGTCCATCCACCGCCACCTGGTACGCCGAGCGCGGATAGTACTCCACCGGCCAGCGCAGCTCGGCGCTCGAGAGTCCGGTCGCCGTGGCTTCGAGCCGGTTCGGCGAAGTGACGGGATAGATGTACGGCTGCGATGGCGCGAAGCCGAGATCCCACGACAGCACCTGCGTCGAGTCGGTCGTGATGGTGACCGTCGCGTACCCTTGATGGCTCGCCCACGACACGTGCACCGGCGCGCCGCGCTTCGTGCCCCGCACGTGCGCCGTCGCGAGCGCGAAGGTCGGCGCGCTGCGCGGCAGCCCGATCGTCAACGTGTACGGATCGCCGCCGATCACTCGGCTCTCGCCGGAGAGCGTCGGATGCGAGCTCGTCCCGCCACTGTGCAGCGCGCGGAGATCGACCCACCCTTGCGTGATGTGCCGGCTCGTGGAGACGAGCACCGGGCGATCGGTGGCACGCACGAGCGTGATGACGCGCACGTCCGCCGGCGGGACATCGATGAAGACGCCGTGCGCCCACGCGCCGTAGTACGTCCCGTTCCAGAAATCGTAGACGTGATAGGTGGCCGTGGAGTCGAGCCCGAGCTCGCTCCACGACAGCAGCCGCGTCGTCGTGCTGTCCGGGCTGTAGTTGAACACGCCCACCACATCGTAGTCGCGATTCAGGTGGTGAACCTTGAGGTCGATGATCGGCTTCCGCGTGTTCGCCGGCCGATAGAGATCGAGCGGGCGGATGTCGGTTGCGGGGTACACGCGCTTGAGCAGCTCGACGCGCGACTGCGGGAGATCGATCAACCGGTCGCTGCTCATCAGCGCCTGCCCGGTGAGCCCGATCGTCGTGGCCCATGCGCGTGCCGTCCCCTCGCGCATCGGCGGCCGCACGATGAGCACATCGGGATCGGAGTACCACGCGATGTTGTGCAGGAAGTTCCACTGCTGCACGGTCGATGCGGCGCCGAGGAAGCCGTCCCACCCCTGCACGATGTCGCCACCCGTGCGCGAGCCGTTGTAGAGTCCCACCCCCTCGAGCGGCGTCCCCCACGACGCGAGCAGATACGACTTCTGCCCGATCGCCTTACGAATCATCTCGAGCGTGTTGCGATAGAGCTTGGCGCCCACCTGCTCGGGCGTGCCATCCGGCACCGATCCGGCCATGTACTCCGTCTTCGTCCCGTACTCGTGCACGACGATGGTCTGCCCGTCGATCTTGAAGTACGTGAACCCCATGCCGCGGAGCCGCGTGAACAGATCGCCGAGGTACTTGGGTGTGGCGGGCGCGGTGGGGTCGACGAGATATCGCCCCTCCCACGTGGTCGACGCCGTGGAGTCGTTGCGCGTGAACAGAAACGCGCCGGTGCGGTGCGCGACCTCGGCGTTGCTCTGCCCGTGCGGCGCGATCCAGATCCCCGGCTGGAGCCCCACAGCGCGAATGGAATCGGCGATGCCGCGGAGCCCGAT
>DASSNR010000309.1:0-2688 GCA_035687925.1 Gemmatimonadaceae bacterium
CATCTCTCGCTCCGACTGACTCAGGCGCGGCGGCTGCTCGTCCGCCCGCAGCGCGTCGAACACGTCGGTCGCCGTGACGATCCCCACGAGCTGATCACCGTCCACGACCGGAAGCGAACCGATGAGCCGCTCGCGCATCAGGTCGGCGGCCTGGCGCACCCGGGTGTCCGGCTCCGCGCTCACGACGGCGTCCGTCATCAGGCTGCGCACCGTCTGTCCTCGGCGACGCGACGTACCCGCCCGTCCGCCGAGGTCGCGCTCGGAGAGGACGCCCACAGGATGGCCATCGTCGATGACCACGAGGTGCCGGATCCCGCGCCGTCGCATGCGTGTCCATGCCGCGCTCGCCGATTCTTCAGGCGTGATGGTGATGACGCGCGGCGTCATGATCTCCTCGAGCTGCATCATCGCGTACCCCGGTCGATGCGGACGCGGCCAGTGTGCATCGCATCCATAGGCGGTGCCTCCAAGTCGAGTGCAACGGGGCAATTGCCCGCAACGAACGTGCGATGACGGCGCGGAGCAGCGGAACATCCGGCAGCCCCCGTTCCGAATCGCATCAGCAGCCGTGGCGTTCGCGCTGCTCCGGGTGTTCGGTCGGACGTCGGCATTCCGAGCCGCCCCGAGGCATGGTTAGTGCGCGCTCCTCGGACGTGACACTGGGAGTGACGATGCGTGTAGCAGAGCTGATGCAAACCGACGTGCAGAGCGCGCCACCGGATGCGCCCGTGGCCCAGGTGGTTCAGACGATGGCGGACGCACACATCTCGGGGTTGCCCGTAGTCGATCCGACAGGACGCGTGCTCGGCGTCGTGTCGGCGACCGACGTCTTGCAGGCCACCGCCGAGCAGGATGACGCGACCGCGCGCGAGCGCTTCTTCGAGCACACGACGGCGCGCGACATCATGACGCCAAACGCGCACACCATCGAGCCCGATGCCGACGTCCGTCAGGCGGCGCAGCAGATGCTTTATGGCGAAGTGCGCCGGCTCTTCGTCCAGGACGGCGGACGACTCGTCGGCGTCATCTCGCAAACCGACATCGCGTACGCGATGGGCACCGGCCGGCTCTGAGGCGACGCGGGAACGAGGATGGTAGCGCTAGGAAGCGGCGTCAATCCCGGCGTCGCTCGATCGAGAAGCGCTCCAGGGCATGCAACCTGCAGGCATCCGCGTTCTTCCCTCCGCATCCACCCGTGCCCCGGAGTTGTCATGACCGAGCCTCGCCCCAACCAGGACGCCGAGCTCGAGGCCGCATCTGAACCCGTCGAGCAGTTCCGCTACCTCAAGGACCACGTCGCCGCTGTCATCGACACCATGGAAGAGTTGACGCCCACTGTCGATGCCCTGCTCGATGCCGGCTTCCTCGAATCGGAGATCCTCGTCTTCTGCGGGCACGAGGCGGCCGACGCGATCGCAGCCACGACGGGGCGCAGCGGGCTCATGCACATCGCCATGCGCGTCGCGGAGCGGCTTGGCGCGCCGAATGAGGAGATGAAGTTCAAGAACCTCTACGAGCAGGCGCTCCGCAACGGACAGTTCCTCGTCGCCGTCTTCACGCCGACCGAGGAGCGCACCGAGTTGGCCGCGCAGCTTCTGCAATCGCACGGCGGCCACTTCATCCACCACATGCGGCGCTTCTCACTGCACGTCATGCATCCGCTGCGACAGTAGTCGCACGGTTCGGCGACGTTCGGTCCGTCGCGTCATTGGCACCTCGCGTTGCGGGGGAGGAGAGATCATCTCTCCTCCCCCGATTGCATATCCGTGAGCCGCCATCGCATTACCGCGTCCCGCGGGAAAACCCTGACGCCGCGTACGCCAAACGCCGACGTGCCGACGCGGCGATGCGACTACGCATCGTCGACCTTTCGCCGACTGATGTCGCGCCGCCCCGCTCATAGCTTGTGGTCGCGTTCGTCAACACAACCGCTACCACATACTGCTATGTCGGACATCAATCAGCTCGATGCACCATCGGATGCGCCGGTCGCCACGACGGAGTCGCGCCGCACCTTCCTCCGTCATGCGGTCGTCACCGCCGTCGCGATGGGAAGCCTCGCGTCGTGCAGCACCGCGGCGTCGAGCGCGAGCGAATTGCAGCACAAGAAGCGGGAGCGATCTCACGAGGAGGCGCACGATGCGCGCGCTGCCGCGCAGGCTCCTCCGCCGTCGCCCCTCGCCACCGCGGATGCGATGGACCGGATGCACGAGGTGAAGATGAAAGCGTTCCCCGCGAAGACCGCGGGGAAGGGGAATCAGCTCCTCGCGCCTCGGCTCGAGCGCGGCGTGAAGGTGTTCGAGCTGACGGCGCGCCCCATCAAGTGGGAGGTCACACCGGGGCAGATGGCCGATGCCTGGGCGTACAACGACCAGGTGCCCGGCCCGCAGATTCGCGTGCGCGAAGGCGACCGGGTCCGCATCGTGCTGCACAACGAGCTGCCCGAATCGACGTCCATCCACTTCCACGGGCTCGAGATCCCGAACGATCAGGATGGCGTGACGTTCATCACCCAGCCGCCCGTGAAGCCGGGAGCGAGCTACACGTACGAGTTCACCGTGCCGAATTCCGGCTCGCACATGTACCACTCGCATCACAACTCGGCGAAGCAGGTGGGGATGGGGTTGCTGGGTGCGTTCATCGTCGAGCCGAAGCGGGCGCGCGCGATCGAGCGCGCGGAGGTGGACG
>DASSNR010000320.1:0-5433 GCA_035687925.1 Gemmatimonadaceae bacterium
CGCTCGTTGCGCGCGGCGATGAGCTGCGCCTGCACGGACGCGACCTGTGCCTCGGCGCGCGTCAGGTCGAGGGCGACTCCGACGCCCGCATTGATCTGTGAGCGCGCGATCTGGAGCAGCGAGTCGGCGAGCACCGAATCGGCGCGGCGCGCATCGACCTGTGCAGCGGCGCGCTGCGTCGTGAGGTACGCCGCGGCCGCGGCAGACGCGGCCTGCTGCGCCGCACTCGCGGCCTGCGCGTCACTCGCGCTCGCGCTCGTCTGCGCGCTATGCCACCCCTTGATGCTCGAGAAGTTGAAAATCGGTACCTGCGCCGTGGCGCGGAGGTCGAGCGTGTTCACCGGACCGATGACCGTGCCGGTGGGGCTGAAGCCGGGGAACGGGATGCCGAACGTGACCGTGTTGAACGTGTTGCCACCGCGGGTGGCGTCCGCGGCGAGACTCGGGAGCAGTGCCGCGCGCTGTTGGTCCGCGCGCGCGCCCGCCTGCTCGGCCTCATACCGTGCCGTGAGTGCGGCGCTGCTCTGCTGCGCGGCGAGGCGCGCAGCGCCGCCGAGGGTGAGTGTACGAGGGATGGTATCCTGCGCGTGCGCAGCGAGCGGCGCCGCGAGGATCGCGAAGACAGACAGTGCGGCGTACCCGCGCCGCACGAGAGGGGAGGTCAAAGGCATGCGAGGTAAGTGAAGATCATGTGCGCGATGTTCCCGCGCCGGCGCCGGTCTGGTCGGGGCGCAGCGCGTGAAGGTAGAAGTCGATGATGTTGTCGACGCACTGCTCGTCTGTTTCCTCAGCGACGTGCAGGAAGAAGGAGCGCCGACTGCACCACACCGCGTGCGACAACATGATCGAGCCGAGCATGCGCGCAGCAACGGTGGGATCGATGTCGCGGAATTCGCCGCTCCTGGCGCCGCGTCGGATGATCTCGCCGACGAGCTTGATGCCGCGCTCGATGACCTCGCGCGAGTAGAACTTGGCGAGGTCGGGGAAGTGGTGCAGCTCGCCGTGCACGAGGCGGTAGATGGTGGCGAATGCGGGAGATCGGAGGAACGTCCAGTAGCCGAGCATGAAGCGCCGGAGCTGCTCGGTGGCGGTCCCGTCGGTGAGACGCTGCTCGGCAGCCTCGATCTCTTCGATGACCTTCTGCCGGACCATCTCCCGGAAGAGCGCTTCCTTGTTGGGGAAGTAGAGATAGATCGTGCCCTTGGAGACGCCGGCGCGTTTGGCGATGTCCTCGAGGCGTGCGCCGGCGAGTCCGTGCTCGCCGAAGACCTCGAGCGCGGCGTCGATGAGCTGGCGTGGTCGCTCTTCAGGGAGCCGTCGCCAGCGGGGTTCCTGACCGGTGCTAGGGAGGGACACGTCTCGTCTGCCTAAGTTACTGACTCGTCAGTCATTTATACCCGATTGAAAACGCGCCGCAATCGGCGCGAGTGGGTAAATGACTCTTAGGTCAGTAATTTATCGGGGGCGGGGGGAGAGTCAAGGGGGAACGAAGTGGGTCAGTCGGTCAGCGGGTCAGTGAGTCAGGCACATCTCGCACGCTTGTCATTCCGAGCGTCAGCGAGGAATCTCGGCCTGGCGGGTCAAGATCCCTCGCTTCGCTCGGGATGACAATTCGGCGCTCCGGATGGCAATTCGGCGCTCGGGATGACAGCCCTACAAGCCGTTCCTGACTCACTGACTCACTGACCGACTGACTCACTTCATTTGTGCTGCCGGCGCTTTCGCTTCCTTCGCGTCGTAGTGTGCATTCGTCAGCTTCACGATCCCGCCGAGTACGACGAGGAGGAAGATCGCGGCGACGACGAAACCGATCAGGCCGGCTGACCTGTCGCCGGGCTTCGGGGGTGCCATGGTCTGGTTGTCCTTTGCTGGAGTTTCGCGCGCCTAGGCGACGCGCACCTTGGTCATCACGTCGTTCGGCTGGATCTGCTTCACGACATCCATCCCCTGCATGACCTTCCCGAACACCGTGTGCACGCCGTTCAGGTGTCGAGTGTTGGGCTCGCTGAGCACGATGAAGAACTGACTGCCTCCGGTGTCCTTCCCCGCATGCGCCATCGAGAGCGCGCCCAGCTCGTGCGTGCGCGGGTTCCCCTTCGTCTCGCACTTGATGTGGTAGCCGGGGCCGCCGGTGCCGATGCGTCGATCGCCGGGTGGCAGATCGCGCGAGAGCGGATCGCCGCCCTGCACCACGAAATCGGGGATCACGCGGTGAAACTTCACGCCGTCGTAAAATCCGTCGTTCGCGAGCTTCTCGAAGTTGGCAACCGTCCCAGGGGCTTCCTTCTCATACAGCTCCGCGGTGATCGTCCCGCGGTTGGTGTCGAATGTCGCGTGCTTGGTCACGAATGCTCCCTGCAGAAAGAGGAACGTGCGGTCATGCACCACGCAAAGCTAGCACGTTCGGGAGGAGGACGCAGGTGTGCCGTGTCAGGCGGAGCGCGCCCCGTTCATTCCGAGCCGCTCGACGATCGCCCACTCCTTGGCCGACACCGGCTGCACGGAGAGCCGGCTCCCCTTCTGCAGCAGCGCCATCTGCTCGAGCCCCTTCACCGTACGCAGCTCGGCCAACGTCACGGGCCGCTTGAACGGTGTCTTCGCCTGGATGTCCACCATGTACCAGGTGGGCTTCTCCGGATCGCTCTTCGGGTCGAAGTGCTGCTCCTTCGGATCGAACGCCGTGTGGTCGGGATACCCATCGCGCACCACTTCGGCGATGCCGACGATCTCGTTCGGATCGGAGTTGGAGTGATAGAAGAAGACGAGGTCGCCCTTCTTGATGTCGTCGCGCAGCATGTTGCGCGCTTGATAATTCCGGACGCCATCCCAGAACGTGGTCTGGCGCGGCTGCTTGACGAGATCATCCCAGGAGAAGCAATCGGCCTCGGACTTGAGGAGCCAGTAGCGACGAGTGGGCATGTGTGTGGTGCGTGGTGATGGTGATGGTGACCGCGATGCTCAGCGCTGCCGCGATGGACACAGCTCGGCGACGACGCACACCTCGCACTTCGGTGCTCTCGCGTCGCACACCTTGCGTCCATGGTCGATGAAGAGATGCGAGAGCAGCGTCCACTGCTCCTGCGGAAAGAGCTGCATGAGATCGGCTTCGATCTTCACCGGGTCCTTCTGCGTGGTGAGCCCCATCCGGTTGCTGAGCCGCGTGACATGCGTGTCGACCACCACGCCGACGTTCTGCCCGAAGGCATTCCCGAGGATGACATTCGCCGTCTTGCGCCCCACGCCCGGGAGCTTCGTGAGCTCGTCCATCGTCCGGGGCACTTCCCCCGCGTGCCGCTCGACGAGCGCCGTCGCCATCCCGATGAGATTCTTCGCCTTACTGCGAAAGAAGCCGGTGCTACGAATCACCTCTTCCAGCTCCCCCTGTTCCGCATCGGCAAGCGCCTGCGCATCCGGATACTTCGCGAACAGCGCCGGCGTCACCATGTTGACGCGCGCATCGGTACACTGCGCGCTGAGAATCGTCGCCACGAGCAGCTGGAACGCCGATTGATGATCGAGCGCGCAGTGCGCGTCGGGGTAGGCGCGTTGGAGGCGAGCGAACAGCTCCGCGGGATGCGGGATGCGGGATGCGGGATGCGAAACCGCGCCTCGCGTGGGGCGCTTGCGCGCAGTGGCGGCCGGCTTCCGCGTCCCGCGTCCCGCATCCCGCTTCCCGCGCTTCACCGTCCCCTCCGCCGCTTCGCGCGCTCCACGACCTCGTCCGCGCTCTGCGTGTTGAGAATGTCGCCCGCCTCGAGCCATCCCTTGCGTGCGATGCCGACGCCGAACTCCACGTTGTCGAGGCCGTGCGTGGAATGCGCATCGGGGCCGATCTCGATCGTGACGCCCAGCGACTTCGCGTGGCGGCACGAGCGCCAGTCGAGATCGAGGCGGTGCGGGTCAGCGTTGAGCTCCACCGCCACGCCGAGCTCGGCGGCCTTCTCGAGCACGGCGTTCATGTCGATGGCGTACGGCTCGCGCGTGAGCAGCAGCCGTCCCGTGGGATGGCCGAGAATCGTGACGTGTGGGTCTTCGATCGCGCGCAACACGCGGTCGGTCATCTGCCGCTCGTCCATCCCGAAGCGCGAGTGCACGGAGGCGATCACGTAATCGAACGTATCGAGGAGCTCGGGGTCGTAGTCGATGCGGCCGTCGGGGAGGATGTCGGCCTCGATCCCCTTGAGCACGCGGAAGCCGTCCATCTCCTCGTTCACGCGATCGATCTCGTCGTGCTGCGCCTTCACCGCGTCGGGTGAGAGGCCGCCGGCGTAGAACGCCGACTGCGAGTGATCGGAGATGCCGAGGTAGCGCCAGCCGCGCTCCTTCGCGGCGGCGGCCATCTCACCGATCGTCGCCTTGCCATCGGAGTACTGCGAGTGGCAGTGCAGCACGCCGCGAATGTCGCGCGAGCTGACGAGCGACGGGAGCGCGTGCTCCGCCGCGGCTTCGACCTCACCGCGCCCCTCGCGCAGCTCGGGCTCGATGTAGGCGAGGCCGAGTGCCTGGTAGAGCGCCGCCTCATCGGGCATCGCGACGTGCGTGCCGCGCGCGCCGTGCGGCTCCTGCTCATCGAGCGCGATCCCCATCGACTCGGCGCGCGCGCGGATCTCGCGCTCGTGCTCCACGCTTCCCGTCGCACGCCAGAGCGCGAGCCCGAACTCGTGCGGCTCCACGCAGTGGAGGTCGAGCGACGTGCCGTCGACGTAGCGGATGGTGACCGAGCGCGAGCCGACGCCAACCACATCACGCACCCCGGGCACACGCGCGAAGGACGCGGCGACGGTCGCCGGATCGGCGACGCACGCGGCGACGATGTCGATGTCACGCACGATCTCGCGCTTGCGGCGTACGGAGCCCGCGATCATCGCGCGCTCGACGTCGGGGTGCTTCACGATGCCGGCGAGCAGTCGCTCGGCTTCGGCCGCCGCCTGCGGGTAGAGGACGAACGCACTCGTTTCGCGCAGATAGGCGATGCCGCGCAGGATCTTCTCGGCCGTCTTCTCACCGAAGCGCGGAAGCTTCGCGAGGCGACCATCGCGCGCTGCTTCCTCGAGCTCCTGCACGGTGTCGATCCCCAGCCCTCCGTGAATCTGATGGATCTTCGAGGTGCCGAGCCCCGGGATGCGCAACATCTCGAGCAGCCCTTCGGGCGTGTCCTCGCGCAGTTGCTCGTAGTAGCCGGAGTCGCCGGTCTCCACGAGCTCGCGAATCACGCCGAGCGTGGCAGGCCCCAACCCTTTCATCTCGGCGAGGGCGCCGGAGCGGTACATCTCGCTCAGATCATCGGTGTCGAGGGCGAGTACCGCGCGTGCCGCGTTCCGGTAGGCGTTCGTCTTGAACCGGTTCTCGCCGTGCAGCTCGAGCAGATCCGCGATCCGATCGAGTACATGGGCGGCGGTGCGGGGGTCCATGGGGCGGAAGATAAGGGGGAGG
>DASSNR010000326.1:0-29685 GCA_035687925.1 Gemmatimonadaceae bacterium
AGTAGGTCAGTGAGTCAGGCAAGGCTCGTAAGGCGAGTATCACTCCCAGTGCGGGCCGTTCCTGACCTACTGACCTACTGACCCACTGACTCACTGCACTGCTCCTCCCCATGCCTCGCGTCCTCGGCATCGATCCCGGCACGGTCAGCATCGATGTCTGCGGGCTGGACGACGGGCGGCTCGTGGTCGATCGCACGTTCGCGACTGCGGATGCACTCGCTGATCCGGCGGCGTTCCTCGGGATGTTGGAGCGCGAAGGGCCTGTCGATCTCATCGCAGGGCCGTCGGGGTACGGGCTCCCGCTCATCGCCGCGCGCGAGGTGACGGAGGAGATGTTCCGGCTCGCGTTCCTCGCGGCGCGGGGGGAGCAAGGTGGGATCGGCGGGCTGCGTTCGCTGGCCCGTGCGCTCGCCGGCTCCTCGCTCCCCGTCGTGTTCACACCCGGCGTCATCCATCTCTCCACCGTTCCGGCATACCGCAAGGTGAATCGCGTCGACATGGGGACGGCGGAGAAGGTGTGCGCGGCGGCGCTCGCCATCAGCGAGCAGGCCGAGCGACGCGGGTGCGCAGTGTCCGACGTCTCGCTCGTGCTCGTGGAGCTGGGCGGTGCGTTCACCGCGGCGCTCGCGGTCGATGGCGGACAAATCATCGATGGCCTCGGCGGGAGCTCCGGTCCGATGGGGATGCATGCGGCGGGCGCGCTCGATGGCGAGGTCGCTTTCCTCGCGGGCGAGGTGCTCAAGAGTATGTTGTTCGGCGGCGGCGCGAGCACGGTGCGCGGGGATGCCGACTCGCGTGCGACGCCGGACGCGTTCGCCGCGCCGCGCACGGAGCGCGAGCGCATCGCGTGGGACGCGTACATCGAGGGCGTGGAGAAGGCGGTGGCGATGCTCATGGTCGCCGTGCCGTCGCCGCACGAGATCGCGCTCTCGGGGCGGATGGCACACGTCGATGCCGTCGTGCGCGAGCTCGCGCGCCGGCTCGATGCGCGTGCACCGGTGCGCACGCTGCGCGGCTTCGCGTCGGTGGCGAAGGAGGGCGCGCAGGGTGCTGCACTCATTGCCGACGGACTCATGCACGGTGCGCACGCCGAGCTCGTGCAGACGATGGCGCTCGCGGACGCGCATGGCACATCGCTCGATCATCTGTACGTGATCTCGGAGGCGGAGGCGCGGCGGAGGCTGGGACTGTGACGGCGCGGGATGCGGGAAGTGGGAAGCGGGAAGCGAGATGCGGGATGCGGGATGCGACGGCCGTGCTCCTCGTCGGGGTCTCGACGCGTGCGATCGCGGAGTCGGCGGTGTGCGCCGGCTATACGGTGACGGCGGTCGACGGATTCGGGGATCGCGATCAATTGCGGCTGGGGCGCGTGGTCTCGTTGCCGCGCGATGTCGGCGTCGCGTACAGCGCGCACCACGCGGCGCGCGCCGCATGCACGATCGACTGCAACGCGGTGGCGTACGTCTCCAACTTCGAGAACCATCCGCGACTCGTCGCACGCCTGGCGGAGGGGCGTCAGCTCCTCGGGAATTCACCCGCGGTGCTGGAGCGTGTGCGGGATCCGGTTGGCGTCGCACGAGCGCTGCGCGAGAGAGGAGTGGCGGTACCGGGGGTGCGGGATGCGGGAAGCGGGATGCGGGACGCGGGGACTGCCTCGGGGGAGAGGGCTTCTTCGCCACGAGCCGTTGCGCATCCCGCATCCCGCATCCCGCATCCCGCACCTTGGCTTCTCAAACCGCGCGCGTCAGGGGGCGGGCATGGGATCACGCGGTGGCGAGCGGGGGAGCCGGTCGCGGCACATGCCGTGCTGCAGGAATACATCGACGGGGTCCCGGGGTCGATCGTCTTCGCGGCAGATGGCGCGCGCGCCGGACCGTTCGCGCTCACGCGGCAGCTCATTGGCGATGCTGCGTTCGGTGCGTCGGGGTTCATGTACTGCGGCAACATTCTCTCGGCCGCGCAGGACGCGCCATGGGCGGACGACGCGCGCGTCGCCGAGCAGAGCTGCGCGATGGCGCAGGCGGCCGTCGAGGAATTCGGGCTCGTGGGTGTCAACGGCATCGACTTTGTCGCGCGGAACGGCGTGCCCTATCTTGTCGAGATCAATCCGCGCTACACGGCGGCGATGGAGCTCGCAGAGCGCGCGTACGATGTGCCGGTGTTCCGGCTACACGTGAGTGGCTGCACGGGCGCGGCGCCGATGGCGTTCGATCTGGCGAGCGCGCGGCGCGCGCGCGGCGCGGTGGGGAAGGCCATCGTCTACGCACGGCGCACGGTCGTCATCGGCGACACGCATCGATGGCTCGAGGACGATGACATGCGCGATGTGCCGCATGCAGGCGAACGGATCGCACGCGGGCGGCCGGTGTGCACGATCTTCGCGCGCGGACCGACCGCCGAGTCGTGCTACGCGGCGCTCGTGCGTCGCGCGGAGCGGGTGTACGAGGAGCTGGATGGATGGCGGCGGAGGAGCGCGTGAGCGATGCGGGGACGGGAGGTGGGACGGGACGAGGGACGCGGACGGTGGCACACGCCACCTGTCTGGGGTGCGGCTGTGCGTGCGACGACATCACGGTCATCGTGCGCGATGGGCGGATCGTCGAAGCGCAGCGTGCGTGTTCACTGGGCGCGGCGTGGTTCGGCGATGGCCGAGTGCCGGCGCGTGTGATCTCCGAGGGGCGCGACGTCGACGTCGACCGCGCGATCGACGATGCGACGTCGCTGCTCACGAGCGGAGGGCGCGCGCTGGTCTATCTCGCGGGCGATGTGTCGTGCGAAGTGCAGCGCGCGGGTGTCGCGATCGCCGACCAGCTGCGCGCGGCACTCGACATACTCACCACGGCGACCGCACTTCCCAGCATCCTCGCCGCGCAGCGACGCGGGCGCGCGTCGGCGACGCTCGGCGAGATCCGGAATCGCGCGAACATCCTCGTGTTCTGGGGCGTGGATCCCGCGGCGCGCTACCCGCGCTACACGACGCGCTACGCGCCCGACCCCGAGGGGATCCACGTGCCGGGCGGTCGGAGTGATCGGCTCGTGATCGCGGTGGACATCGGTGACACACGCGCGCTCGCGAGCGCGGACGAGCGTGTGCACTTCGCGGATGACGAAGAGATCCCCGCGCTCACGCTCATGCGCGCGGCGATTCTCGGATGGCCCATCGCTGATTCATCACCGGACGATCTCGCGGCACGCGCGCGGGGGCTCGTGCGACAGATGATCGCCGCGCGCTACGTCGCGGTCGTCGTCGATGGCGAGCCATCGCGCGCGCGTGTGCCGGGGCGTGCGGAAGCGCTCATCATGCTCACGCAGGCGCTCAACGGACCGACGCGATGCGCGCTGAGCACGCTCCGCGCGGGGAACAATCGCTCGGGTGCCGAGGCTGTGCTCACCTGGCAGACCGGCTTCCCGCTCGCCGTGGACTTCGCGCGCGGCGTGCCGCGCTATCGGCCTGATGAAGGCGCGACCGTGCTCCTCACACGCGACGAGGTCGGTGTCGCGCTCGTGCTCGGCGATCCGACGACCATCCCGGCGGAAGTGACGACGGCGCTCGCGCGCGTGCCGACGATCGTGATCGGGCCGCGAGCGAGTGCGAGCACGTTCGGCCCACGCATCGCGATCGACACCGGCGTGGCGGGGATTCATGAGGGAGGGATGGCGATGCGGATGGATGACGTGCCGCTCCCGCTTCGTCCCGCGCTCACACCGACGATCGACACGCTCGCGACGGCGAATGCCCTGGCGCAGCGACTGGCGAATTCCACCAGCGTGACGGCGCAGGCCGCGATACGGGCGGGGCGCCCGCAGCTGCAGGACACCGGTGTCCACCCAGCAGCGACACCGGAAGCGGTCGCCACAGCAGTCGAACGCGGAGCGATCGCTGCGCGAGCGGAGCCCGCCGCATGACGAACGGCGCGCGCCTTCGCATCGCGGGCGGCACGGTGTACGATCCCGCGAACGGGATCGACGGCGCGGTGCGCGACGTGTGCATCGAGAACGGGCGAATCGTCGCCTCGCTGCCGGATGATGTGCCGCGACTCGATGCACGCGGCATGGTCGTCATGCCCGGCGGGATCGACATGCACACGCACGTGGCGGCGACGAGCGTGAACAGTGCGCGGCGTCTCCTCCCCGAAGAACACTCGGCCGATCCCGTGCACGCGCCGCCGCTTCGCGAGGGTGACGGCCCGCCCCGCTCCGGCAGCGGGGGCACCGTCCCCAGCACCTTCAGCACCGGCTATCGCTACGCGGGGCTCGGCTACACCACGATCTTCGAGGCCGCGGTCGCGCCGATCGCCGCGCGAGAGACGCACGCCGAGCTGGATGACACACCGATCGTCGATTCGGGGTGCTTCATCCTGATGGGGAACGACGAGTACCTGTACCGGCAGATGGCCGCGGGCGAGCACGATCGCGCGCGTGACTACGCGGCGTGGCTGCTGCGCGCGGCGAAGGGGTACGCAATCAAGATCGTGAATCCCGGCGGTGTGGCGGCATGGAAGGATGGTGTGCGCGAGGTGGCTGGACTCGACGCACCGGTGGGCGATCCGCGCGTCACGCCGCGCGCGATTCTGGAAACGCTCACCGGGATCGGCAACGAGCTGAAGCTCCCGCACCCCGTGCACATCCACTGCAACCATCTCGGGCTGCCGGGGAACGTGACGACGACGCTCGAGAGCATGCGTGCGGTGAGCGGGCGGAGAGCACACTTCACGCATCTGCAATTCCACAGTTACAGCGGTACGCGCGGTGGACAGTGGAGCTCGGCCGCGCAGGAAGTAGCCGCGTACCTCAACACGCACCCCGAGCTGAGCGGCGATGTGGGGCAGGTGATGTTCGGCCCCGCGACCACGGTGACCGCGGACGCGGCGGTAGAGTATCTGCTCTACGCGAGCACCGGGCGGAAGTGGGTGAACGTGGATATCGAGCTCGAGACGGGGTGTGGCGTAGTGCCGTACAGCTACCGCGAGAAGGCGGCGGTGTCCGCGCTGCAGTGGGTGATCGGGCTCGAGCTGTTTCTGTTGTCGGAGGATCCGTGGCGGCTCGTGCTTTCGACCGACCATCCGAACGGCGGGTCGTTCATGGCGTACCCGCAGCTCATCCAGTTGCTCATGGATCGGAGCGTGCGCGACGCGCAGCTCAAGCGAGTGAACCAGGCGATGCTCGCTGGGAGCGCGCTGGCCGATGGCCTCGCGCGCGAGTACACGCTGAACGAGATCGCGATCATCACGCGTGCGGGGCCGGCGCGCTTGCTCGGACTCACGAGCAAAGGGCATCTGGGCGTGGGTGCCGATGCCGACGTCACCATCTATGCGCGGAACGCCGACATCGCGACGATGTTCGCGACGCCGAGGTATGTGCTGAAGGGCGGCGTGTTGGTGGTGGAGGAGGGGCAGCTGCGTCGAGCGCCCGAGGGGCGGCGCTTGAGCGTGCGTCCCGAGTACGACGACGCGGTGGAGCGCGACCTCGAGCACTACTTCGCGCGCTACGGCACCGTGTCATTCGAGAACTACGCGGTGTCCGCGACAGGCGACAGCGAGGCGAGGGGCGAGTAAGTGAACATCCGCGGCGTTGTGATCGAGGACACGTTCGCCGAAGCGTTCACGGTGCGCGGCGCACGCGTCATCATCACGGCGAAGACGGCGGCGTGGGCGCGCACCGCGGCACTCGAGATGACGGGATTCGCGACGTCGGTGATCGGGTGCAAGGTCGAGGCGGGGATCGAGCGCGAGCTCACGGCTGAGGAGACTCCGGACGGGCGGCCTGGCGTGAGCGTCCTCCTGTTCACGATGGACGCCGACAGTCTCGCCAAGCGACTCATCGAGCGCATCGGGCAGACGGTGCTCACGTGCGTGACGACGGCGTGCTTCGATGGGCTGCCGGACGCGCCGGACCGGATGGGGGTGGGGAAGGCGCTCCGCGTGTTCGGCGATGGCTTTCAGGCGTCGAAGGTGGTGGGTGGCCAGCGCTACTGGCGCATCCCGGTCATGGAAGGGGAGTTCCTGGTGCAGGAGATGTTCGGGATGCAGAAGGGGGTGGGCGGCGGAAACTTCCTGATCCTGGCCGAGCATGGTGACGCGGCGCTGGAGGCGGCGGAGCGGGCAGTGGAGGCGATGCGTGGAATGTCTGGCGTGATTCTTCCATTCCCCGGTGGAATCGTCCGCAGCGGGAGCAAAGTCGGCTCCCGCCGTTACACCGGGATGATCGCGACGACGAACGACGCGTACAGTCCGACGGTGCGGGCAGTAACGGAGAGTGCGTTGCCGGACGGCGTGAACGCCGTGCTGGAGATCGTGCTGGATGGGTTGGATGCAGAGTCGATCGCGCGCGCGATGCGCGTGGGGATCGATGCGGCGTGTGTGGCGGGCGTGCAGCGGATCACGGCGGGGAACTACGGGGGAAAATTAGGGCCGCATCATTTTCATCTGCATCGGATCATGGGCGAGGGAGAGGAGGCACGGGCGCCGACGGCGTGAGTCGACGCCGCAAATGGTAGCATTACGATCCTATAATCCTGACGTGACCGGATGCGTTTCGTACCCGGTCCTTTTCGCGTGCCCGGCGGTCCCGAATATGCCATGGCGAAGCGTACCCGATGCGGGGCGCTGTCAGTTCTCCGACGCGCTGGCACATCAGTCGCAGTGTGGCGGCGGATGCGAGCGCATGAAGCGCCTCGGAATGTGACGGCTGCGTCGCGGGTGGGGTCTAGATGTGATGTGCGCGGTGATGATGGTGACGGGAGTGGCGGTGAGGGGATGGATGGCGGACCGTCGTTCAGTGCCATGGACTCGACGTGCCGGTCTTTTCGGGTCTGGATCAACCTCAGCCATTACTCGTGACGCATGCCACTGCGTCATCCCGGTCGCGACGCGGCGTATTGCCCGTCAACGGCAGTGACATGAAACACGCGCTGTTCACCGCGTACGAGCGATGCACGATTTCATTCTGAGGAACACTCCGAGGGACTCTGGAACCTGTCTGTGAACACACGATCCGATAACACCGGGCGAGCCAGTTCCGTCGCCGCACACCGCGCGCAACGCGCTCGAGCTCACTCGTCTCCGGTTGCTCAAGGGCCGTGGCATGGCGCGAAGCTCCCTGTCGAACCTCACGCTCGTGCCGTGCTCAATCTCCGGCGGCACGTCTGGCGTGCGTGCATGCGTGTCTGCACGCTGCTTGTGGTGGATGTCGGGGCGTTTTTCCTCCTCCGCGCGGTGCTTCGCCTGCTGCGTGAATCGGCCGTCCTCGGCGACGGAGCCGCAGCGTTCATTCGCTGGCTGTTTGCGCAAGGGTACCTCGGTGGGTGGCAATTCGCGGTGGCGCTCATCCTGAGCCTGGTGGTGACGGGGAATTACGGGCCCGGCGATCGTCGCCGAGATCCGGCACGACTGTTCGCGGCGTGCGCGCTCGCCACCGCGCTCCCGCTGTGGGCCGCGCTCTGGAATGGATCATTGCTGCTCACAGCGAGCCGGTACGTGCTCACCGTCGTTCCGGCGTGCGCCATCCTCGTGCTCGCGCGGTTGATGTTTGACTTCGTGGTGAGCCGCGCTGCACCGCATCCGCATGCCGGCGCGGTGGCTCGGGCCGTGCTCGTCGGACATGCCGGCGAATGCATCGACATGCGGGGACGGCGGGCGCTCACCGAGCGGAGCGGGTTCGATGTGGTGGGCTACGTGGATGTCAACTCGTCGCCCGCGCGCGGCGCACTCGGTACGATCGACGATCTCGAGCGCGTCCTGAACGAGTACCACATCGACACCGTGATTCTCTGCGGCTTCGATGATGACCGCACGGTCATGCGCGCACTCCGGGCGGCGACGACCGCGGAGTGTCAGGTGCTGGCGACCGCGCGGCGCCTCGAGCTGTCGGGGGTCCAACCCTCGCTGATCTGGCGTCGCGGCCAGCCGTTCCTCGAGCTGCGCACGGTGGCGCAGCGCGGCCAGCATCTCTTTCTCAAGCGACTGCTCGACATCGCGGTCTCCGCGCTCGGGCTGCTGATCCTCTCGCCATTCATGGCGCTCGTCGCGCTGGTCATTCGCCTGGAGAGTGTCGGCTCGCCCATCTTCCGACAGCAGCGTCTCGGGCGGCACGGCCGCGTGTTCTCATGCTACAAGTTCCGCTCGATGTACGCCGATGCCGAAGAGCGACTACTGACGGACGAGGCGTTGCATCAGCAGTATCTGGAGAACGACTACAAGCTGCCGGCGGCGATGGATACACGGATCACGAGAGTCGGCCGCTTCCTGCGCCGGACGAGTCTGGATGAGCTGCCGCAGTTGTGGAACGTGCTCAGGGGAGAGATGTCGCTGGTGGGTCCGCGGCCGATCATCCCCGAGGAGATCCACCACTATAACGGAGAGGCGCCGTTGCTTCTCTGCCTCAAGCCGGGGATTACCGGAGCCTGGCAGGTGAGTGGACGGAGCACCTTGCAGTATCCCGAGCGGGCGACGGTGGAGTTGGAGTATGTGGAGCGGTGGAATCTGCTGCGTGATCTCGGGATTCTCTTCCGCACCATTCCCGCGGTGCTGCATCAACGGGGAGCGCATTAGATTCGCGCGCACACCGTGCTCGTCGGCAGCTCTGATGCGTTGCCAGAACATTTTCCGCGTGTCAGCGCGCGACCCCCGAACGTGCCCGATCGGATGATGTGCGTGGACGAGCAGCGCTCCGCGCCTGATCTCCGCGGCCTGCGTGTGCTCATCGCCCACGACTGGTTGGTCGCGTGGGCCGGATCCGAGCGGTGCGTGGACGAGATGCTGCGGATCTTTCCGGATGCGGACCTCGTCGCGGGTGTGGTCGCGCCCTCAATGCGCCAGTTCAATGCGATGACGCGCCGAGCGGAGGAGACCTGGCTCGCTCGGCTCCCGGGCGCACGAACGCATCACCGCTGGTTCCTGCCGCTCGAGGGGCTGGCGTTCGCATCGCTCGATACCCGCAAGTACGACCTCATCATCTCCAGCTCGCACGCGTTCTCGAAGATGGTGCGGCGTGGTCCGCACGCCGTGCACGTGTGCTACTGCTACTCACCACCTCGCTATCTCTGGGATCTCAGCGCAACGTATCGCCGAGATGCGCGCGGCATTCAGCGTCTCGCACTCGTCGGTGCGCTGGGAGGCCTTCGCCGCATGGATCGGTGGTCCGCGCGGGGCGTCGATCACTTCATCTCGATCTCGCGGTACATCGCTGATCGGGTGCAGCGTTGCTACGGCAGACGTGCGGACGTGGTCTACCCGCCGGTGACGGCGAAGCCGTGGTCCGGACCGATGTATCCGCGCGAGAACTTCATCTTATCGCTCGGTCGCTTGGTCCCGTACAAGCGTGTCGACCTCATCGTGCAGGCCGCCGAGCGACTCGGCGTGCGGTTGGTGGTCGCCGGCGATGGACCGGATCGGTCTCGCCTGGAGGCACTGGCTGGTCCACATACGGAGTTCGTTGGCGCCGTGTCCGAAGAGGCGGCGGCGAAGCTGTTCTCGACGTGCGCCGCGTTCGTGTTCTGCGCAGAGGAAGACTTCGGCATCGCGCCGGTGGAAGCCAATGCGCACGGTGCACCGGTCGTGGGATTCGGCCGCGGCGGCTTGCTCGAAACGATGCGTCAGGACGTGACCGCGGAATTCTTCTACGAGCAGACGGTCGATGCTGTCGCGGACGCCATTGAGCGCACGTTGAGCCGATCGTGGCAGGGCGCAGAGCTCCGAGCGAACGCCGAGCGCTTTTCGCCGGTAGCGTTCCGGCGAGATTTCATCCGATCGATCGAGATGGCGCTCGGCACGCAGGCGCAGCACGAGGCTGTCGCGCTCGCGTAGCGCGAGGCCGACGCGCGGCATTCATCTCGCGAGGAGATTGTCCATCACGGCAAGCGTCTGCACCGCGCACCGGTCCCAGGAGAACGACGCGGCGCGAGTCGTCCCTTTTCGTCTGAACTCGGCCCGGAGCTCGTCGTCGTCGAGAAGCCGAACGATCTTGGTGGCGATGTCGTGCGGGTTGCGCGGATCGATGTAGAGCGCGGCATCACCGCACACTTCGGGGAGCGAGGCGGCCGTGGAGACGATCGTGGGGCAGCCGCACGCCATGGCCTCGAGCGGCGGAAGACCGAACCCCTCGTACAGCGAGGGCAGCACCAGGGCGTCGGCGAACACCATGAATTGCTCGAGCTGTTCGATCGGGATCGCGCCCGTGAAGCGGACACGCTCGCCGAGTCGCTCGGCCCACGTGATGGCGGCGCGATCGCCCGTGATGAACCCCTCGCGCTTCCCGACGATGACGAGATCGTGCGGAATGACATGTGTGATCGAGTCGAGCGCCTGGAGCAGCGCCACGAGATTCTTATGCGGTTTGACGTTGCCGACGAAGAGCAGATAGGGCGCGGAATGCGGGCGGCAGGTCGGGCAGACGCGGAACCACGACTCAGCGATACCGAGGTGGATGGGATAGGGCGAGGGCGCGACGGTACCGACGAGGCGCGTGAATTCGGCGGCGGTGAAATTGGAGTCCGTGATGACCGCGTGCGCTCGTAATCGAAGCGCCGTGAACATGAACCGGGCATAGAGGCGCCGGTGCACGCCGCGCACGAACTCCGGCATCGCCACGTGGGAGAGATCGTGGACCGTCACCATGAGCCGGCCCGGAACGTGGAGCGGGATGTTGTAGTGCGGTGCCCAGAAGAGGTCAGTCTCGCGCGGCGTCGTGCGTGTGAGCTGCACCTGTTCGGCGATCGAGTAGATGGGGGCGGTACAGCGGCCGACGGACGTGTTGTCGTTGCGCGACCAAGCCACTTGGTCGAGGACTGTAGGATCGCCGAGGAGATGGAAGCGGTACTGCGGCCTGGAGTGAATGACCCGCGGGAGGAGATTCTGCAGGTACGTGCCGATGCCGGATGACGTAAGCATCCGAACATCGATGGCGATTCGCGGTTGCGCGGTCACGACGAGCGACGGAGAGGGAGAGCGTACCGGGAATCGGCGATGCGCTTACAGTGGCATCGCACACGTCTGTAATGAGGCATAGGTCGCATCTCTATGTGAAGGTGGACCATTGCGCACGATTGCCCGCGTTTCGTCCGCCCGCTACCTTTTTCCAATTCGCAATGCGTGTCGACTGCGCAATATAAGAAGCAGCGGGCGCTCGCTATGCGCGACCGATGGAGCGCGTCTGCCGAGATCAGGATCCGCGTGGTGGCCACGAAGTGCTCCCTGATCCGAGACGAGCCCGAGCGTTAAGCATACCATGCGGATTCGCACAATGACGGGTGCAACGGAAGCAATGGGCACCGGCAGGGCGTAGCGAGCAATCGATTGTCCTCTTGACGGACCTCGTATCGGGCGAGTAGAGGCGAGCGTGGGTACGGAATCGACGAATGACATAGCGTCCGACGGCGCAGGAGCATCGGAGTTCCGACCGACCCCCGCGCCAGTTGTAACTTCGCCAGTGCGCAACAGGAACTTGGAGCAGGACGGCGTGAGCCTGCTCGAACTCCTCGACATTTTTTTGCGCCATTGGCGACTCCTTATCGGTCTGCCGATTGTCCTCCTTGTACTCACGCTAGCGGCGTCTTTCCTCGTTACCCCTACCTATACCGCGTCGGCGTCCTTCGTCCCGGAAGGGCAGAGCGCGACCGGCAAGCTCGGCGATCTCGCGGGCCTTGCCGGCCAACTCGGTATCTCCATCGGACCGGAGGCAAATCAGTCTCCGCGCTTTTATGCCCAGATCGTGCAAAGTCGCGAGCTGCTCGAAGGCATCCTCCACGACAAATTCCCGCTTGGGCGACGAGAGGCGCCGGCGACCGATAGTGTCGTCCTGCTGCACTTCCTGAATGCGCGCGGGCGCACACCAGCGAAGCAACTCGATGCCGGCGTACGCGCGCTGAGGAAGCACATCGCCGCCGATGTCGATAACCAGACAAACATTATCACGCTCTCGGTCGATGCGAGCGATCCAGTCGTCGCGTCGGCTGTCGCGAATCGGTTGATACATGACGTGGACGTATTCAACCTCGAGCGGCGTCAATCAACGGCTCGACAACGTCGACTCTTCATCGAGCAACGTTTGGGCGATGCGCGGCAAGCGCTCCGAGTAGCAGAAGATGCCGTTGCCGCCTGGCTTCAACAGAACCGCTCATACGCAACGTCTCCGACGCTTCAGGCGGAATACCAGCGGCTCGAGCGACAGGCAAACATCCAGCAGCAAGTCTACCTGACCCTGAGCCAGCAGTACGAGACAGCGCGGATCGAGGAAGTCAACAGTACGCCGATGATTACAGTCATCGATTCGGCGGTTCCACCGCAGTCGATCTCGAAGCCGAACCGGAAGCTCTGGGGAGTCGGGGCTCTACTCGCCGGCGGCGTACTCGCAATCGTTGCGACATTCATAGGCGAATTCTTCGACCGCGCGCGCAGAGAACAGGCGAAGGAATTCGAGCATCTCGACAGGATTCTGGCGCGAATGCGGCAGACGGGTCCTCGCGGACGGAAACCGAAGAATGCCGTTTCCGCTGCGCATCGCGGCGGTTGAGCGGCGAGCGCGTTGCGGATCCCGGATAGCATAGCCGCAAGGATCTCGTGATGTCGGAAGCCGGCACGCTCGAGCTTACGAGTACCCCAGATCGAGTTGCAAATGGCGGCGGCGCGTATGTCGTCCTTCTCGCAACGCTCTGCATCGGACAATTAGGGCGCATCCCGCTGATTTCGTCGGAGCTCAAGAACGCTCCGATCCTCGCACTGGACGCGGGAGTGGGGCTGCTCTGGCTCCTTCTCATGCTGTACGTCGTCCGCCATCCCAGTGCGATTCGCTTCGAGAGGACGAGCTTGTTCGTCGCGCTCTTCGCGTCATGGAGCTTGCTGGGCATTGTTCTGACCGCATCGCGCTACGGGTTGTCCGTTTCGCAAATCGTGTTCAGTTCCATGTACACAGTCCGCTGGCTGTTCTATTTCGGCGTCTATCTTTGGCTAACAACCGTACCGGGCTATGATGCCGCGCCACAGATCGTATCCCGCCTCACGACGGCGATCCTAGCCTTCGCCGTTTTCGGCATCTTCCAGTCGGCGTTCCTGCCCGACTTCGCGTTCATGGTATATCCCGAGGCGGTCCCGTACCACACGTGGGATATTCAGGGCCATCGCCTCGTCTCGACATTTCTCGATCCCAACTTCGCCGGCAACCTGATTGGGGTTGCCCTGCTGCTGCTGTTGCCTGCGATTATACGGCGTGGTGGGTCGCTCAGCATCCGGTTTCTTCTGTTACTGGTCGCGCTCTTTCTGACAGCATCGCGCGGCTCCGTAGGTGGCGTACTGATCGGCGGCATCATCGTACTCTGGGCCGTCGGCTTTCGCGCAGGGTTCAGACTGCTTCCCAAGTTGGCAGCCGTGGGGCTCGCGGTTCTGTTCGTCTCAGTGGTGGCATCGTGGGCCGCTGGCGCGCCGAGTATCTTGAGCGCCGCCATCGCGTATCTGCACGACTATAACAAGCTGACCATCACCGATCCTTCAGCACTGGACCGGCTCTGGTCATGGGCGAAGGACATCGAGCTCGTCGTGATGCATCCGATCACCGGTATCGGCTTCGATACGTTGGGCTTCGTGCAGGACCGGGTGCTCGGTGTCTACCGATCGGATAACGCATCCTTCGGCCTGGATGGTGGCCTGCTATTCATTGCTGCGCTGACGGGTATTGTCGGTGTGATTCTCTACATGTGGATCATGGGGTTGGCCGTCGTGCGCGGCATTCGCCTCGCGCGTGACAAGCATGCGCCGACGTGGGCTCGCGATGTCGGTGCAGCCACGGTCGGTGCAACGCTCATGTGGGTGGCGCAGGGATTCTTCGTCAACTCCTTACTGTATCCCTTTCTGATGGTGACGTTCTGGTTGCTGTGGGGGCTGGTTACGATCGCATGGCACGAACGGAGATCGTGGCGACCAGCGGGAGTGCCCGCCGCCTAAACTTCATCGCGCAACGCCGAAGACGACTGCCAACCGCCGGCTGCCGCCTATCGTCCGGCGCCGGAAAGGTGTCTGCGAGGCGAGAACATGATCCGCAGAATATCGAGCGCCCGCTCGGGCTGATGACGCCGTAGTCGATTCGCGATGGCCAGGATGAGTCCGAGATACACGATCGGCAGCGCCAGCGGATGGTGCGCGCGCGTGAATTGCAACCGGTTGCGAATTCCGTAAAAATCGGCCAACCGGCTCTTCTGCGCAGCGCTGCTACTCGACCCAATCGCGCGGCCTTCCTTGTGATACACGATGCTGTCGTGCGCATAGGCGATACGATAGCGGCCGTTCGCTCGCGTCGCCCAATCGATCTCCTCGTTGTACAGAAAGTAGCTCTCTTCGAGAAGTCCGACATCGAGCAGGAAGGAGCGGCTGACAAGCAGCGAGGCGCCGATCACGTAATCCATGCGGGATTCGATATCCTGTGTATCGGCCGGCTGATGGGCCGGAGTCCATGCGCCGATGTGCGTCGCCAAGGCGAGCCAACGGTTATAGCGCGCTCCACCAAAGGCTTGCACGAGTGTCGGGTCGTCATAGAACAGCAGCCTCGACCCGCACTGCCCTGCATCGGGTCGCTCCTGCATCCGCGAGACGAGCGCGGTCAGTGCATCCGGTGTAATGACCGTGTCGTTGTTGAGCAGCCACGCATATGCACAGTCGCCTCGAGCAAGCGCGTATCGCAGCCCGACGTTGCATCCGCCTGCGAATCCGAGATTGGCTCCTGCGTCGACCAGGATCAGTGGAGTGTCGGTGTCCTCCGCGTGGCCCCCTGCCTCGGCCGTCCTGCGATCATACTCCACGAACGGAATCGGCTTCCGAACAGACGGCGTGACGAGATCGCGCAACATGCGGTTCGCGGACGCTGGCGCGCACAAGTGGCCGGCCGCCCACTCCTTGATGTGATCGAGCGAGCCATCCGCCGAGGCGTTATCACAGACGATCACTTGGTAGTCGGGATACTCGATACGGAAGACACTCTCCAGACATTCGATCGTATCCCGCCAACCGTTCCAGTTCACGATGACGATATATACTTTCTCGGGCACGGCCCATCCCTTCTTTTCGTCGATGGCCCAATGGGACGTCTTATTCCACACGAATTGCCTGGCGCGGGTCGGCGCCTGTTAAATGCAACGGTGCTCGTCAAGCACAGCTGCACATCCTCCGCCGGGCTATGCCCTGTGCAGCGAGACGCGCGACGCGAGCGGTATGCCGCGGTATGCCGGTGACGCGCACAGCTGTCTACCCAGCTGCTGCAGCGAATGCGGACGGAGACCTGAACGGGTGCGCCATCACACAGGAGCATCGCCTTGATCGCACCAGCGAAGGATAACATCTGCGCCATCATCGTCACATTTCATCCGGATGCCGAGCTCCCGCACCGGGTGGCACAGATCGCCTCGCAAGTGCGACGGGTGATCATCGTGGACAACCACTCCGACGACGCGGCGATCGGCATGCTCCGTCGTCTGGCATCGGACGGCACGATCCAGCTCATCCTGAACGATGACAACTACGGCGTCGCGACCGCGCTGAACCAGGGCGTGCGTGAAGCAATGCGCCAAGGCTTCGCATGGGCATTGCTCTTCGACCAGGACTCCGTGGTGCTGCCCTCGATGGTCGATGTCCTGACCGAGGTCTACCAGGACTATCCCGCGAAGGATCGGATCGCGGTGATCGCTGCGAATTACTGGACGATGCCCACTCATGAGCTCGCCGTGAGCAGCCGCGGCGCGGATGGGCGGTCGTGGGTGGAGCGTAAGGTCGCCATCTCGTCCGGCAGCCTGATCGCGATGTCGCACGTCCCACTCGTCGGCCCGTTCCGAGACGATCTGTTCATCGACGAGGTGGATTCCGAGTACTGCCTCCGCGCACGCACGCACGGATTGAAGGTGCTCATGACGCGCGAGCCGGTCATGCAACATTCGCTCGGGGCACCGCAGATCCGGCGCTTCCTCTGGAGAACGGTCCGACCCTCCAATCATTCCGCGCTCCGCTGGTACTACATGACGCGGAACCCGATCGTCCTGGCCAAACACTACTGGCGCACCGATACCGCGTGGATCGCCGGGTGCATTTACGATCATCTGAAGATGACGACGAAGGTGCTCCTCTACGAACAGGACCGGCTGGCCAAGCTGCGACAGATGCTCCGCGGTGGGTGGCACGGCATACAGGGACGACTCGGCAAGGCTTGAGAAGACTCGCTGCGTCCGAGTCGTCTCGCGACAGCCGCTCTACTACGTCCGCTACGACAGCGCTGCTCTGACTCTACTCACGAGCAGCATGCGCTCTTCCGGCGCGAGCAATCGAACCCACGCGACGATCACGAACCCGCCGAGCGCGAGCAGCAGGGCGAGGATGCGGACGATGGGGCCCACGGTGGTGATGCTGAGCCCACCAAACAGGAGGAGTGCGCCCACCGTGAGGCCGCCGAGCAGCTTCACGGGTATCCGAAAGCGCAGCAGCCACCACGCCATGACGAACAACCCAATCGCATCCACCGTGATGCGCGCCACGGATGCCATGGCGGCGCCTTCGATCCCACGCCACTCGATCATCCCGTAGATCGCGGCCAGGTAGAGTGGCAGCTCGACCATGTGGAGCTTGGCAGCGAGATCCGGGCGCCCGACGGCCTGGACCAACGCGAGGGGCACGAAGGCGAGGCTGTTGACGAGGATACCGGCCGCGAGAAGTTGCAGGACCGGCGTGCTGGCGCGCGCGAACTCCGGTCCCAGCCAGAGTTGAAGGCCCTCGTGCGCCAGCGCGACGATGGTGAGCGTCACCGGGAAGAGCACGAGAAAGATGTGGGTAACCGAACGGCCGAAGATCCGTCGCACGCGCGTCGGATCGCTGTCGAACTCCGCCGAGAACGTGGGAAAGAGTGCGCCGGCGAGCGCGCCAGGAATCACCAGGAGCTTCGCGGTCACATCGTACGGCGTGGCGTAGTAGGCGACCGCCTGGGTCGACAGCAGCATGCCGACGATGAATCGATCGAATGTCGTCATGAGCGGGCTGGCCAGATTCGAGACGGTCATCCAACTCCCGAATCGGAACAGCGGCCGGATGGCCGATCGATCCACGCCGATCGAGCGGCGCACGGTGGGGAACGCTCGGAACAGCAGCGAGAGATAGACCAGACACGTCACCACGCGACCCGCGAGAAGCACCAGGACGACGGCGACGAGACTCGTGGAGAAGGGGAGGACTAGAAGGGGTCCGACGAAGCTGAAGACTCCCATCGGCGTGCGCACCGCGTTGACCAGATCGAACCGGTGCATCCCCTCGAGGCAGCCGCGCAGGCCAGCGCTGCAAATGACGATGGGAATCGACACAGCGAGCAGCTCGAACGCGCGGAGGGTTTCCGGCTGCAACACGGCGGGCATCTTGATCACGCGATGGACGAGGACCGGAGACACGGCGGCGACGATGGCCATGCCGATCAGTCCGAGCGCCAACATGATCGCCAGCGCCGTCCACACGAGAGATGGGACATCGTCGGGGCGTCCGGCGCCGAGCTTCCCCGCGACGATCTTCGTGAGCGCGCGCCCGAGTCCGAAGTCGAACAGGCCGAAGTAGCCGATCACCATCCACACGATGGTCAGCAAGCCGAACCGGTCGGTCCCGAGACTCCTGATGAGCACCGGGATGGCCAGCAGCGCCGCGAGGATCGGAACGGTCTCCCCGACGAGATTGTAGATCGCGTTCCGGCTCACGCGCTGTCGCGCGGACCGAAGCGACTCGGCACCGGAGGCCGCGTCGGTCTCCGGTGTCATCTTCGTCGGCAGCGTGTCGAGCTCATCCTTGGCGATCGTCTCTCTCCGACAGAAAGTTCGCGCAGCATCAACAGCACATCACCTCACGCAGAGGTGGCGTCGCCGCGTCGTGCTCCGTAATTCCGCGCCATCCACTCGCGATACGATCCATCCATCACCCCGCGCCACCACGCCTCGTGCGCGAGATACCACGCGACCGTCTTCCGGAGCCCCGTCTCGAGCGTCTCCACCGGCCGATAGCCCAACTCCCGCCCCACCTTCCCCGCGTCGATCGCGTAGCGGCGATCGTGCCCCGGCCGGTCCGCGACGTACGTGATGAGCTTCGCCGAGCGCCCCCCGCGGGCTGCCGGTGCATTGGGAAAGCGCTCCGTGAGCTCCGGCCGCTCGGCGAACGCGCGGTCAATCTCCCGCCCCACCGCCTCGACGATCTCCACGTTCGGCCGCTCGTTGTTCCCGCCGATGTTGTACGTCTCCCCCACGCGCCCCTCGCACAGCACGCGCTCGATCCCGCGGCAATGGTCGCCCACGTAGAGCCAGTCGCGCACGTTCCGCCCGTCGCCGTAGACCGGCACCGGCTGTCCGTCGAGCATGTGGACGAGCGTCAAGGGGATGAGCTTCTCCGGAAAGTGGTACGGCCCGTAGTTGTTCGAGCAGTTGGTGGTCGTGACCGGGAGCCCGTACGTGTGGTGATAGGCGCGCACCAGGTGATCGCTCGCCGCTTTGCTCGCCGCGTACGGAGAGTTGGGCGCGTACGGCGTCTCTTCCGTGAACGCGGGATCCGTGGGGCCCAGCGAGCCGTAGACCTCGTCGGTGCTCACGTGATGGAAGCGCACGCGCGCCGGATCGACCACGCGCGCCTCGAGCCACATGCGCCGCGCCGCCTTGAGCAGCGCGTGTGTCCCCACGACGTTCGTTTCGATGAACGGATCGGGCCCGCTGATCGAGCGATCGACGTGCGACTCGGCGGCGAAATGGACGACGGTCTCGATGCGGTGCTGCTCGAGCAGCGTGCAGACGAGGTCGAAGTCGCGGATGTCGCCGTGCACGAAGTGGAACTCCGCGCGCTCGGCCACGGGCTCGAGACTCGCGCGGTTGCCGGCGTAGGTGAGCGCATCGAGCACGACCACGGTGTCCGCGGGGTGGGCGCGCATCCAATGGTGCACGAAGTTGGCGCCGATGAACCCCGCGCCACCGGTCACGAGCAGGGAGCTCATGATGATGCGACGCGGTGCGAGGGCGACACTCGGCCGACCGGTGTCGATGTATCTGTCGTCATCTCACGCAGCATCATGCGCAGCGCGCTCCGCCAGTGACACGCGGGAGCGCTTTCACCCAGCAGCGCCCAGCTCGCGCTCTTGTCGAGCACACTGTACGACGGACGTTTGACGGGCGTGGGATAGTCCTCAGTGCGAATCGGCATCACCGGTGCGGCGCGCGCGATGAGTCCGAACGCGAGCGCCTCCTCGCGGATCGCCACCGCGAAATCGTACCAGCTCGCGACACCGGCATCCGTCCAGTGCATGACGCCATGCACCTCGGGCCGAGCCGCCAAGGTCCAGAGGACGCGCGAGAGATTCGCGGCCCATGTCGGCGTGCCGACCTGATCGGCGACGACACGCACGACATCGCGTTCGGCGAGCACGCGGAGCATCGTCTTCACGAAGTTGGTGCCGAACGACGAGTAGAGCCACGCCGTGCGCACGATGACCGCGCGCTCGCCCGCCGCCGACAGCACCGCCTCTTCGCCCGCGAGCTTGCTCTGGCCATACACACCGACGGGCCGCGTCGCATCGCTCGGCCGATACGGCCGACATGCGGTGCCGTCGAACACGTAGTCCGTCGATACGTGCACCATGCGCGCATCATGTTCCGCCGCGGCGCGCGCCACATTCCGCGCGCCACCCTCGTTCACCGCGAACGCGCGCTCCGGCTCGGACTCCGCGCGATCGACCGCCGTGTACGCGGCTGCATTGATGACGATTGTCGGCGCGAACGCCGAGCACGTCGCGCGAACGGCCGTGTCATCCGTGATGTCGAGCTCGGCGATGTCGACCGCGAGCAGCTCGACACTCTGCGGAGCGCATCGCACGAGCTCGCGTCCCAACTGCCCCTCCGCACCCGTGATCAGCGCGCGCATGCGCATCTCTCACTGACGACGATCAGCCTCACGGATACACCTCGGCGTCCGCGAGCAGAACGCCCGCGGCATCCTTCTTCGAGAGGATGGGCGCCTGTCCGTCGACCAGCGGCCACTCGATGCCGAGCGCGGCATCACTCCAGCGGATCGTTCGCTCGTACTCGGGCGCGTAGACATCGGTGCACTTGTAGAGAAAGTCCGCGCAATCGCTCACCACGTAGAAGCCGTGCGCGAACCCCGGCGGCACCCAGAGCATGTGCTTGTTCTCGGCCGAGAGCGTGACGCCGAGCCACTGCCCGAAGGTCGGCGAGTGCTTGCGAATGTCGACCACGACATCGAACACCTCGCCCATCGTCACGCGCACGAGCTTTCCTTGCGCGTGCTGCATCTGATAGTGCAGTCCGCGGAGCGTCCCCTGCACCGAGCGGCTGTGATTGTCCTGCACGAACCGCGCATCGATTCCCGCCGCGCGGAACTTCTCCTCGTGCCAGCTCTCGAAGAAGAAACCGCGACCGTCGGGCCAGATGCGCGGCTCGACGAGGACGACGCCCTCAAGCGCCAGGGGCGTGAAATTCATGCTCGATCGGGTCGCGAAGGATCTGCAACAGGTATTGCCCGTAGCCGCTCTTCTTGAGCGGCTCGGCCAGCCGCGCCAACTGCTCGGCGTCGATGTACCCCATGTGGTAGACGATCTCCTCGGGGCACGCCACCTTGAGCCCCTGCCGGCTCTCGACCGTCGCAATGAACTGCCCGGCCTGCAGCAAGGCCTCGTGCGTCCCCGTGTCGAGCCATGCCGTACCGCGCCCTAAGAGCTCCACGCACAATGCGCCGAGCTCGAGGTAGCGCGCATTCACATCCGTGATCTCGAGCTCGCCTCTGGCCGACGGGCGGATCTCGCGCGCGATGTCGGCCACGCGGTTGTCATAGAAGTAGAGCCCGGTGACGGCGTAGTGCGAGCGTGGCGCGGTGGGCTTCTCCTCGATGCCGACCACGCGCCCCGCCGCATCGAACTCGACCACCCCGTAGGCCGAGGGGTTCTGCACGCGGTAGCCGAAGACGGTCGCCCCCTCGGAGCGCTGCGACGCGCGACGGAGCGTCGCACTCAGCTCGTGCCCGTAGAAGAGATTGTCGCCCAGGATGAGCGTGCTCGGTGAGGATCCGATGAACTCGCGGCCGATGAGGAACGCCTGGGCGAGCCCGTCGGGCGAGGGCTGCACGGCGTAGGCGATGTTCACGCCCCAGCTGTGTCCGTCGCCGAGCAAGCGCGCGAAACGCGGCACGTCGTCGGGGGTAGAGATGATGAGGAGGTCGCGAATGCCGGCGAGCAGCAGCGTCGACAAGGGATAGTAGATCATCGGCTTGTCGTAGACGGGCAACAGCTGCTTGCTGACGGCCGAGGTGAGCGGATGGAGCCGCGTGCCCGATCCGCCGGCGAGTATCAGGCCCTTCCGTTGCGTCATGCCGGCATACGCATAGCGGGGATGGTTCTTTTGCAACTCAGCGAGTGACGGTGGCTCCGGCGAGTCGTTCTTCCATATGGATGGTGACGACCAGAGCACCGACACTCGCGCGGAAGGTACGGAAGCTACAGAATGCGACAGATGCAAGCAATCAGTGCGATGTCCGGTGTTGCATTGAGCGCACCAGTGTGACGCGCCTCGCTTTGCGCGCTCCGGTCACGCGACTAAGATTTCCAGTTGCGCTGGGCATCCAGTCGCTGTGTGTCCTCACTCGGCGGAGCACGCCGTTGTCGTTGCAGCCGCCTGACCTTCGCTTCCCGTCTCCGCCGTTGCTCATGCGTGCTGCGCGCCGAGTGGTGTCCGCCTGTGTCCTTGCTGCAGCAGTCCTCGCGAGCGCTGCACCGCGGGCGGCCGCGCAATCCACTGCCGCGCCCGCCGAGTTCGCGTCGTCTTTCCTCCCGCCGCACCACTGGGCGGTCGACGCCGCGCGTCGCCTGAGTCTCCTCGGCCTCACCGATCGCCGCTTCGCGTGGGGCGATGGCTCGATCTCGCGACGCGAGGTGGGATACGCGCTGCAATCCGCAGTTGCAAACGCTGCGCGCGAGAAGCCGGCGCTCGCGGCCATGGCGCAGGGCTACTGGCTCCGCTTCGTCCAGGAATTCCCGATGACCGCCGCGGAGCTCGAGCGGCGCACGCTCCCGCTCTCCGAGCGCGACGAAGGGTGGGCGGCGGTGGGGTACGTCGCGGAGACAGGGCGCATGCTCCCGGTACGGTCCGTCGACAACACGCGGGAGAACGTGCGCGGACCGTTCCCGCTCCCCAACTCGAGCACCGCCGCCGTCAACACCGATCTCGCGGTGCCACTGGGCTCGCACCTCGCGGTGCGCCTCGCGCCCGAGCGGGAGAACGGCAACTGGAGTCTGGGCGACAGCTACGCGCTCGCGTCGTGGAAGGCGCTGGGGATCTGGGCCGGCCGTCGCTCCTTCGCGTACGGGCCTGGCGCGGGCGGCGGGATCGTCTTCAATGGGACGACATCGTTTCTCGGTGGCGGCGTCTCACTCATGGAGCCGGTCCGGCTCCCGTGGATCTTCCGCTACATCGGACCGATCCGCTTCGAGACGTTCCTCAGTCGCATCGACAGCAGCGCGTCGATCAAGCATCCGTTCGTCATCGCGTCGCACGGGTCCATCTCGCCCTTCCCGCGCCTGCTCATCGGCTTCACGCAGGCGTTCATGTTCAGCGGGAGCGGACTGCCGCCGTTCAACTGGCCCAACTTCGTGCAGATGTACCACTCGCACGGCATCAACTCGGCCGGCAGCGAATTCGAGAACGGCGTTGCCTCGGCGGAGATCCGCTTCCGTGCGCCGACGCCGGTCATCCCGACGGAGCTCTACCTCGAGTGGGGATCGGAGGACAACCACTCGGCGTGGGCGCTCTTTCCGGCGACGGTCGTCGGCATTCGCGCGCCGATGATTCCCGGCGCACCCGCGCTCTCACTCGGCGTCGAGCACGCGTTCTTCCATGGGCCGTGCGCCAACTGCAATTACTACGCGACGTGGTACCGCCACTACCTGTTCAAGGACGGGTGGACGGTGGACCGCCAGCTCATCGGGCATCCGCTGGGCGGCGAGGGGGAGGAGTGGCTCGCCTACGGGAGCTGGGACAACCCGACGCGCGCACTGCGCTTCAATGCCCAGACGTTCCTGCGCGATCGCGGCCCGTTCAACCTCTTCTCGCCCGCGCGCGAAGGGCAGAGCGTGGGTGGCGCGCTCGACGTCACCTATCGCGCGACGCCGATGCTCGACGTCATGCTCAACGGCTCGCTCGAAGTTGGGCAGACGCACTGGACCGCGTCGAGCGTGTTCGGCGGATTCCGGTGGATCTTCTGAGTGACTGCTCTTGTCATTCCGAGCGGAGCGAGGAATCTCACCCGCCGGCCCGAGATCCCTCGCTCCGCTCGGGATGACAAGCCGGCGCTCGGGATGACAAGCCGGCGCTCGGGATGACAGCCGAGTCCTGAGCCCGCTACCGGTGGATGATCGCCACCACGCCCACCAGGCTCACCAGGATCTGCGCGACGATGCTCAGGTTGGCGAGCGCGTTCGAGTGCTCGTTGGGGTTCTTCTCCGGCACGTAGACCACGCTGCCGGGCTTGGGCTTGGGCACCGCATCCGGCCAGAAGTGCCGGCGTCTCACGCTCTCCACCTTGCCGTTCGGCTGTCGCACGTAGGCGTGCGACATGTCGGCCTTCTGGTTGGGACCGCCCGCAGCGCGCACGTACGCATCCAGATTCTGCCCTGGCATGTAGGCCACGGCGACCGGCGAGTTCACATCCCCCGTCACGTTCACCACCCCGCTGTACGATGGGATGTAGATCGAGTCGCCGTCCTGCAGGATGAGATCGTCGCGGTAGTGCGGGTTGCGCATCACCTGCGGAAGATCGACGCCGATGCGCCCCAGGTCGCCCTCGTGGCGATAGAACACGACGCCATCCGGATACGCTGACGCGGTGAAGCCGCCCGCGCGCTTGATGACGTCGCCCAGTCGTTCGTCCTTCGTGAGCAGCGAGTAGCGCCCGGGGAACTTCACCTCCCCCGACACCGTCACCGTGCGCTGCAGCTCCCAGTTCGGTTGGCGCAGGATGAGCACGTTGTCGTACGGCTCGAGCTTCACTTCCGGCGCCTTCCCTTGGGGCGCCGGGATCCCCGGCGGTCCGAGGTACTTGCCGTCGGCTCCGCGCTCGAAGAGGTAGGTCGAGTCGAGCGAGACGCGGATCGTCGTCGCGGTCACGCCGCCCGCGCGGTTTTCCGGAAGACGCGCGATCTCCGCCTCGTTGAGGTATGCGCCCTCCTCGAGCCCGCCGGCCAGGAGGACGAGATCGCGGAGCGTCATCCCATCGCGATACGGGATGCGGCCGCTCTTCCGCACCGCGCCGGTGATCGACACGTAGCGCTTCGGCCGGAACTCGGCCACCGAGAAGATCCGGATCTGATCGTCCTCGTGGAGCTCGGGATCGTTGAGCACGGCGCCCGTGCTGTCCTGGAGCACCGCGCGGAGCTGCACGCGCGACGAATCTGGGAGCAGCCGCGTGATGAGCACCTGCCCCGCGTAGACGTCGGGCCTCACGCCGCCCGCACCCTTGATGGCATCCGAGAGCTTCATCCCCGGCGTGAACCCCTGCGTGCCCGGCGACCATACATCGCCCGCGACGGTGATGCGATCCCGCACGCGCTCCGCCACTGGGAAGACGCGCACGACATCGCCCGCGGCAAGCGCGACCGGCGGATCATCGACCGTCCCCATCTCCTGCGCGCTGATGTCGATGACGACGTGATCGTGTCCCGGTGCGGTACGCTGCGCGGGCGGAACGACGCGCTCGATCTGCACGCGACGGTGCGACGCGGTGGGCGTGAAGCCGCCGGCGTCGCGGATGAGATCGGCGAGCGATTCGCCGGGCGTGAGCTCGTACGTCGCGGGGCGCACGATCTCGCCCACGATGCGCGCGCGCGGGCCGTGTACGGGGACGAACACCACGTCGCCCGACTGCAGCCGCACGTCGTGCGAGGCGTCGCCGCGGAGCAGGTAGTCGTACACGTCGAGACTGTCCACCACCGTCCCGCCGCGACGGATCTCCACGTGCCGCAGGCTGCCGTTCTCCGACGGACCGCCCGCAGCGTAGAGTGCCGTGAGCGCCGTCCCCGCGCTCGAGATGCGGTAGCTCCCGGGCTCGCTCACGTCGCCCACCACGAACACCTGATTGCTGCGCAGTCGTGCGACGTTCAGCGAGAAGTGCGTGGTCGCTTTCGGCCCGCGCTTCACGCCCGAGTATACGCGGCCGAGTCGCGTGTAGAGCAGATCGTTCACCTGGGCGAGCGTGAGGTTGGCCACGTCGAGCTGCCCCACCTGCGGGATGACGACGAACCCTTCACGCGTGACGTCGAGCGTGTAGGCGTCCTGCACGTCGCCCGTGAGGATGAGCACCAGGCGGTCGCCGGGGCCCAACTTGTAGTTCGGATCGACGGGGCCCGCGAGGTTGGGCTCGAATTGCGTGCCGTTCCGGTCGAAGACATCGAGCCCGAAGATGACGAATCCGCTGTCGCGCGCGGCACGAGAGAGGTTCTGGTCTCGGCACATCGCCCGGATCGTCAGGTCGCGCGCGGTCCGGTGCAGCGTGGGACGCACGCTCGAGGAATCGAGCAGCAGCGAGTCCGCGCCCACGCGATCGGCGCTGGTGCGGAGTGAATCGAGCTGCAGCGAGTCGGCGATCGTCAGCGAATCGCACATGAGCCGCTGGCGCATGAGCGCCTGTTGCTGCGCGAAGCGGCCGGCTCCCGTCGACGAGAGCCCCGAGAGCCCCATGAGCGAATCGAGATCGGCCTCGTCAGTGATGCCGAGCGAGCGAACGGCGGCGAAGACCGTGGGGCTCGGCGTCGCGCCGGCGGCCGCGCTGCTGTTCCCCAGGTACGCGTCGAGCAGATCGGCTGGATACCCTTCGGCCTGCAGCCGCGCCCGGATCTGGTCGGCGCTCAGTCCGCTGGACTGCAGCCGTTGCCTGAGCTGGTCGACGACCGCGGGGTTGTTCTGCAGGAGTTGCTGCGCCTGGCCGGTCGACGGAATCTGCTGCGCGGCGAGCGGAGGATGGACGGTCAGCGCCGCGAACATCAGGCCGAAGACAACTGCGATCGGCTGCAGAGAGAACCGAAGGATCACAGGAGAAGCTGGACGGAGAAGCGAGAACCGAGAGCGAGAACTGCGCAATCGAACGCGGTCGCGCACCGGCCGGGCCATGTCTGATGCAAGGGGAAGTTCACCAGCGAAGCAAGTAGGCGCAAGCGGGCGTTGTGGCCCGATGAGTGCGGGGGAGGTAGCTTCGAGGGAGGGGTTCTGAGCTGTGAGCTCTGAGCTGTGGGCTGTGAGTCACCGGCGCTTTGGGTGCTCGTACTCAGAGCCAAACTCACAGCTCACAGCTCACAACTCTCTCCATTCTGAACGCGACCCGTTCATGTCCACCGTCACCCTCACCCTTCGCGCTCCGCTCAGGCACACGATCGAGGCGGAGAGCATCACGCCCGATCAGTGCGCTCGCTCGAGCGAGCGTGAGATCGCGGAGCTGCCCGTGTGGGAGGGGAATCGACAGCTCGCGCTCGGCGAGCTGTTCACCGTGCGCGGTGAGCGATCGGCGAACGTGCATGTCGAGGGCGCGCTCGATCGAGTGGACGCGATCGGGCTCGGGATGACGATGGGCGAGCTCGTCATTGAAGGCAACGTCGGGCGATACGTGGGGACGCGAATGGCGGGGGGCGTGCTGCGTGTGCACGGCAATGCGGGGTATGGCGCGGGGCTCGAGATGGTGGGAGGGACGTTGGAGATCAGCGGCAATGCCGGCGATCGCGCGGGTGCGGCTCGGCTCGGCGCATCACGCGGGATGCTGGGCGGTGAGCTCATCGTGCGCGGGTCGGCGGGCGCAGAGGCGGGCGCGTCGGCGCGGCGCGGGCTCATCGTCATCGGCGGCAATGCGGGTGAGCGCGCGGCGCACCGGATGATCGCCGGCACGGTCGTCGTGCTCGGGAATGCGGCCGCCGATGCGGGGCAGTGGAGCAAGCGCGGGAGTGTCGTGGTCGGCGGCGCCGTCACGATCCCGATGACGTATCGCTACGACTGCACGTACCGGCCGACGTATCTGCGCCTTCTCTTCACCTATCTCGGCCGCCGTTATGGACTCGCGATCGACCCGCGTTTCGTGGGCGGGCAGTATCGCCGCTACAGCGGCGACCTCGCGGAGCTCGGGAAGGGGGAGATCCTGCAATGGGCGGACGCGTGACCGGTGGCGGCGCGAGCGGCGCCGTGATGACGGGCGGGCTCGCGCTCAACGAGCGCGCCTGGACGATCGCCGATCGGATGATCGCCGAGTCCGATGTGCTGCGCATCGCGAGCCACACGCTCGCGAACGGGGCGCGCGTGATCGACGCCGGGATCGCGACCGATGGCGGCCTGGGTGCCGGGATGGGGCTGGCCGAGCTGTGCATGGGCGGGCTCGGAACGATTAGTTTCACTCCGCTACGAATTGACGACACGCCGTACGCCGGCGTGCAGGTGTGGACCGATCATCCGGCCGTGAGCTGCATGGCCTCGCAGTACGCGGGGTGGGCGATCACGGTGGGCGACTACTTCGCGATGGCGTCCGGGCCGCTGCGCGCGCAGGCGCGCGTGGAGACGACACTGTTCGAGCGGCTGGGCTACGCCGAGCACACATCGCGCGGCGTTCTGGTGCTCGAGACGCGCACCCTCCCCACCGATGACGTGGCGGCGTTCGTCGCGGAGAAGGCGGGCGTCGAGCCCTCGGGGCTCACCTTCGCCGCCGCGCCGACGGCGTCGCTCGCCGGCGGCGTGCAGGTGGTGGCGCGCGTGCTCGAGACGGGGCTGCACAAGATGGAGACGCTGGGCTTCGATGTCACGCGCGTGATGAGCGGGATCGGCACCGCGCCCGTGCCACCGGTGGCCAAGAACGATCTGCGCGCCATCGGCCGCACGAACGACTGCGTACTCTATGGCGGCGAAGCGCGCTTCACCATTCGCGCCGAAGATGACGAGCTCGCCGAGCTGGCCGAAAAGCTCCCGGCCTCGGCGTCGAGCGATTACGGCACGCCGTTCTCCGACATCTTCCAGCGTTACGGCGGCGACTTCTACAAGATCGACCCCATGCTGTTCAGCCCCGCCGAAGTGTGGCTCACGAGCGCGACCTCGGGGCGCACGTTCCACGGCGGACAGCTGAATGGTGAGGTGTTGAGGAGGTCGTTGTTGGGGGTGGGTCAGTAGGTCAGTGGGTCAGTAGATCAGTGAGTCAGAAACGGCTGGAAGGGTTGTCATCCCGAGCGTCGTTGTCATCCCGGGCATCGTTGTCATCCCGAGCGCAGCGAGGGAGCTCGCTGGTCAAAACGAGATTCCTCGCTGCGCTCGGAATGACAAGCGCACGAGCCTCTTCTGACCTACTGACCTACTGACCCACTGACTCACTCTCTCCCGCTCGGCCGGTTGCACTACCGTCCTCTCTCAGGAGCACCCCATGCCCTCGCCCTCCGTACCCGCCGCGATCATCGTGATGTACCATCATCCGACAGACCCCGCCGCCTTCGAGCGGTACTATGAGCAGACGCATCTCCCGCTTCTCGGCAAACAGGCGGCGGAGATCGGATTCACGCGGGCGGAGTTCGTGAAGTTCGCCGAAACGCTCGACGGGAAGCCGCCCACGCTGTATCGGCAGGCCGCGCTGTGGTTCGATTCGCTCGCGGCGTTGCAGCGCGGGATCACGACGTCGGGGTTCGCGGCGGTGGCCGGCGACATTCCCAACTTCGCGACCGGCGGCACGACGGCGATGATCAGCATCAAGACCAATTCCTGAGGCGATGTGCGCGTCGCAATCCTGAGCGCCCGCACCGGGTGGCACACCGACGAGCTCCTGCGCGCCCTGGCCGAGCGCGGGCACGAGGGCGTCGTCCTCGCGTACGAGGGGCTCACCGCGCGGCTGGGCCCTCGCGCCGATGCAGCGCCGTCGCTCGCGAGCGATGGCCACGCTCTCGACGACGTCGACGCGGTGCTCGCACGCATCATCCCGAACGGCTCGCTGGAGCAGATCATCTATCGCGTGGACGCAGTGCACGCGCTCGAGGAACGTGGCCTGCGCGTGATGAACTCCGCGCGCGCGATCGAGCGCACGGTGGACAAGTTCTACACGTCGTCGCTCCTCGAGCGCGCGGGGCTCGCGACGCCGGAGACCGTCGTGTGCGAGCGCCCGGAGCAGGCGATGGACGCATTCCGCGCCATGGGCGACGTGATCGTCAAGCCGCTCTTCGGCTCGATGGGACTCGGCATGGTGCGCGTGAGCGATGAGGAGATGGCGTGGCGCGTGTTCCGCGCAGTGGAGGCGGTGCGCGGCGTCTTCTACGTGCAGCGCACCATTGCGCACGATGGCCGCGACGTCCGCCTCTTCGTGGTCGGCGACCGCGTCCTCGGCGCCATCGAGCGTCGCGCCCCGCACGACCAGTTGTGGCGCACGAACATCTCACGCGGCGGCGAAGCGCGCGCGATCACGCCGAGCGCCGAGTGGTGCGCCATGGCGCTCTGTGCCGCACGCACCGTGGGCGCCGAGTACGCGGGCGTCGACCTCCTGCCCGCGCGCGACGGGACGACCTACGTGCTCGAGGTGAACGGCATCCCCGGCTGGAGCGGCTTGCAGGCGGCGACGCGGATCGATGTGGCGGGCGCGATTGTGGAGCGGCTGATTGCGGGAAGCGGGAAGCGGGAAGCGGGAAGCGCAACGGCTCGTGGGGAGA
>DASSNR010000347.1:0-9933 GCA_035687925.1 Gemmatimonadaceae bacterium
CGCTGGTAGCCCGAGATCCCTCGCTCCGCTCGGGATGACCGTGGCGCTCGGGATGACCGTGGTGCTCGGGATGACACGCAATGCGCGTTCCCCATGACAACCGGTATCAGATCATACTCCGTTCCCGCGCACCGAACAGCCGTGCGAGCACCCACCAGACGATGAGCACGGGCAACACCACGAACACCATCACCTTGAAGATCGCGATGCCGATCGAGAACATCGCGCCCAACACGCCGAACACGATCGCGAGCAGCGCGCTCGCGGCCAGGAGCACGAGCAGAATCGGGAGTCCGATCACCGCCAGCACGATCAACACGGGGAGCGCGACCACCGCGAGAATGGCGAGCACGGGAAGGCCGACGAAGCCGAGCAGAATGGCGAGCGGGATGAGGACGACGAGCGCGATGACGCTTCCGATGAGGAACTTGGCGAACGCGAGCATGGGGGATTCTCCGTGGCGTGAGCTTCATCTCTCAGTACGCCGGCGGTCCCGTCACGTTTCAGCTGGCTCGAGGAGATCGGCATAGGCGAATCGCTCGTCGCGGAGCACCACGTCGCCGCGCCGGTGGGCCACCGGCGCGGCGAACAGCGGCCCGTCATAGACGAACGTGTGAAACTCGCCGTTCTCACCGCACGGGTCGGCGCTTGATGGCAGATCGCGCAGCAACGATTCGTCGAACTCTCGGCCGGCGAACGTCTGCGGGATGGCCTGCGTGTCGACGCACGTGATGACGGCCTTGTAGCCCAGTTGCAGGAATGCCCGTGCGAGCTCGCCGGTGTCCGTCCCCCACAGTGGGAAGACGCCGCGCAGGTTGCGCCGAGCGAGCATCGTCTCGCGGTACTGCCGCACGTCCTCGAGGAAGATGTCGCCGTGCACGATTGAGGTCGCCTCGGGCCACCGCTCCGCCGCCTCCGCGAGCGCGTCGTTCATCCGCGCCTCGTACTCGGCGTTCGAGCACTGCTGTGGGATGCGCACCTCGAGGAGCGGCAATCCGAGCGCGTCCGTCTGCGCACGGAGCAGCGCGCGCCGCACGCCGTGGATGCTGATGCGCTCGTACCCTTCGGTGACGGTGGTGAGCAGCGCGGCGACGCGGTACTCGCCACCGTGCAGTACATCATGGAGCGCGAGCATACTGTCCTTCCCGCCACTCCAGGCGACGAGCACCGGCGTCGTCATCGCAGGCCCCGCTCGCGTTCCGATGCGGGCGCAATGTGACTCGGCTCGGTCGTCACCGCGAACTGCCGCTCGAGGATCTCGAGATCATCGGGCTCATCCACATCACGAGGCAGCGCCAGGTCGAGCGGTGCGCTCACCACACGCGCGGGCTCGCGCGCGATCACGTCACGTGCGCCGCGATCACCGCGCACCGTGCGGAGCTCGTCGAAGAGCGCCGCATCGAAGAGCACCGGATTGCCGCGCCTGCCACGATACACCGGCACGGCGATCGGCTTCCCGCCGTCGCGGTACGCGTCGATGAGCGCATCGATGGTCTCCGGTGCCACCGATGGTTGATCGCCGAGCACGATGACGGCTGCACGGACGGAATCGCCGAGCGCGTCGAGTCCCGCGTCGAGCGACGTGCTCAGCCCGTCGGTGTAGCGCGCGTTCGTGACGACTCGGACCGGAAGCCCGGCGAGCGCGTCGCGGACCGCCGGCGCCTCGCGTCCCGCGACGATCACCACGTCGTCCACCCGCGACGCCAGCACATGCTCGACGGTCCACCGCACGAGCGGACGTCCGGCGATCGGTGCCAGCATCTTCTGCGATCCGAAGCGGCGCGAGGCGCCCGCCGCGAGCACGATCGCCGCGATCACGTACGACGTCCGCTCACGCTACTCCAGCGCGCCGCGGCTCTTCGTGGGATCGTACTGCGGAAAGCGGTACGCCATGTCGCGCGTGAGCATCCCGCCGTGTCCGAGCTCGGCGAGCGTCGCGTTCGTGAGCCGCTCGCCCGTGAGGACGCGCGGCAGCACGAGATCGAATACCGTCGCCTTGGAGAACAGCCCGCACGTCGGCATGCCTAGGATCGGGACGTCGCGCACGTGCGCGATCCAGAAGAGACTCCCGGGGTGTGCCGGCGCACCGAACCGGTCGAGCCCGATCCCGAGCCGCTCGAGCGCAACGAATGCGGGGTCGAGCGGATCCATCGCCTTGGCACCCGCGATGGTGATCACGTGCGCGCCGTTCGCCACGAGCGACTCGATCCCCTCCGCGATTGCGTCCGCAGTCGGCGGCACGAAGCTCGGCTCGAGCAGCCGCGATCCGAACCACGTGATCTTCCGCTCGAGCGCATCGCGGAAGCGCGCCATCGCCTTCCCGCCGAGCGATTCCTTCACTACCGCACCGACGGTCATCGAGACGAATGGGCGCACGCGCACCACACCGTGACCACCATGGCTCGCGATGCGCTCGGCCTCGTGCACGCACCGCTCGGCGAGCACGAAGGGCGTGATCTTCGCCCGCGCCACGGTCTCGCCAGCCTCGGCGATGAGCCCGTCGTAGAGCGTGTAGATGCACGCGCCCTCCACCGAGTTCACGCGCCGCAAACGATCGACCTCGATGTCGAGGACGCCACGTTGCGTGGCGACGAGTGGGCGGCTCCCCGCGGAGAACGCGCCGACCTCCACGCCAGCGCCCGCAGCGGCGTTCGCGATGCGGAGTCCTGCGTCATCCTCGTACAACTCGCCCGCCTCGCGCTCGACGAGATGCAGCTCGTCCCACGGCAACGACATGAGCGCATCGATGCTCGACGGTTCGAGGATCGCGCCTTTCGCGAAGACGATCGCGCCCTCCGCATCGCGCACTTCGTGCGCGAGGATCATCCCGGCAAGCGACGCGGGCGTCGGCTGCGCCGTATCACGTGGCTCGCGCCGGATCAGATGCGCCTTCATGCCGTACTCCTCTCGCGCAGCGATGCACCCGGCCGCTGTGCACGCACCGCGACCGCCTGCGCCACGATCGCGAGCGCGATCTCCGCCGCCGTCTGCGCACCGATGTCCAACCCCACCGGCACGTGCACGCGAGAGAGCGTCTCGGCGTCGAATCCCTCGTCCTTGAGAAAGTCGAGGATCGCCTTCCCGCGCCGCCGGTTCCCGAGCAGCCCGATGTACGCCGGCTCCTGTTGCAGTACCACGCGCAGCACCGGGAGCTCGAACTTGTAGTCGTGCGCCACGAGCACCACGAACGTCGAAGCGTTGTACGTGAGCTGCTCGGCAATGTCGCTCAGCATCCCGATGCGAATCTCGTCCGCCTCCGGAAAGCGCTCGCGCGTCGCGTAGCGCTCGCGGCCATCGATGATGATCGTCTTCCAGCCGAGCGCTCTGGCGATGGTGACGAGCGGCATGGCCACGTGCCCGGCGCCGAAGATGATGAGTGTCGTCGCCGGCCCGTGCAGCTCGAAGAAGTACTGCTCCGTTCCGCCGGTCTCGAGCGCGATCGTGCGCGACGTGCTGTGTCGCATCACCTCGAGCGCCTGCGCCGTCGCCTCGCGATCGAGCGCCGCATCGCCCAGCGTACCGACCGTCGAGCCGTCCGCGCGCACCACCAACCGCGCGCTCGCGCCCGACAGCGGGACGACGGCCACCGAGTGGCGCCCCTCCTCCGACTCGGCGCGGATCGCATCGTAGGCGCGCACCACCGGATCATCGTCGTGCTCGAGCGACACCGGCTCGATCAGCACCTCGACGGTCCCGCCGCACGTGAGCCCCAGGTCCCACGCATCCTCATCGCCGAGCGACATCGTGAGGAGCTTCGGTGCGCCGCCGTTGAGCACCTGCTCCGACTCGGCGATGACGCGCGCATCCACGCACCCGCCGATCGTCACCGAGCCGAGGATGCGCCCGCCGTCCCCCACCCACATCTTCGCACCTTCCTTCTTGGGCGTCGTCCCCTTGGTGGCGACGAGCGTCGCCATCGCCGCGCGCTTCTCGCGCGTGCGCAGCTGCTCGAGCTGCTCGAACGTCTCCTGCAGATCGGCGCGCTTCGTCGTCATAGCGAGAGATGATGCACGAGCGCCTCCAGGCTCGCGAGGTTGTGCGCGGGAGCGAAGATGTCGACATGCGGAAGTGCTGCCTGCATCCCGCGCGTGAGCGGCTGATAGGTGGGGCTGCCGAGGAGAGGATTGAGCCAGATGACGCGGCCGGCGCGCTTCGCGATCGCCTCGAGCGCGGCACCGAGCTGCTCCGGATCGCCGGTCTCCCACCCGTCGCTGAGCACGATCACGATCGTGCGTCGGTCCACGAGGCGCATCCACACGTCGGCGAACGCGGCAAGACTCTCGCCGATCCGTGTCCCCCCCGACCAGCCGCGCACTGTGTGCGACAGGTCGTCGAGCGCGTCGTGATAGCGGCGGCGGTCCAGCTGATCCGTGATCCGATCGAGTCGCGTGCTGAAGACGAACGTCTCGACGCGCGCGAAGCTGTGCTGCAGCGCGAAGAGACATTGCAGGAGAAATCGGCTGTAGAGATCCATCGAGCCCGACACATCACAGATGGCGACGAGCTTCGTTCTGCGCAGCTTGCGCTCCTGATACGCGAGCCCTGCCGGGTCGCCGCCCGTGCCGAGCAGCCCGCGCATGGTCGCGCGCAGGTGGACGCGCGCGCCGCGACGCGCCCGCTTCCATCGCCGGCTTGGCCGCGCGGCGAGCCGGCGCGCCATCCGCGCTGCCACGCGCGTGATCTCGCACAGCGCGTCGTCGCCGAAGGTGCGGAAGTCCTGCGTGCCGAGCGACTCCCGATCGCTCGGTGCGAGGAGTTGCGCCGGCTCACTCGCATCGTCCGCGCTGCGCATCCATCGATCGAGCGAGATAGAGGTGCGTGCGCGGCGCGGCGGCGCGAGATCGGGAAGTGCGATGGGCGGCACCGGCGGCCGGCGCTCGCATCCGCCCTTCGCCACTCCCGCCGTCGTCCAGAATGCATCGAACAGCTCGTCGAAGACGACGTAGTCCTCCACGCGCGACGTGAGCACGCTCCGCAGTGCGAGATACACCTCGTCGCGATCGACGAGCTCGACGCGCGCCAGCGCCTCGGCCGCGACGATGGCCTCGGCCGGCGTGGCCGGTACGCCGCGCTCGCGCAGCGCTCGGCAGAATTGCACGAGGTGCGTCAACAGATCCATCATCCCACCGGCGCCATCATCGCCGCGAGCTGCCCCGCGTCGATGCGCTCGCCCACGGTGCGCAGATCGGCTTCGTCCTTGAGCACGCACCCCAGCGTCTCGCGCACGATCTCGTCATCGAGATGCGACGCGTGCAGCGCCGCGAGCGCCGCCGCCCAGTCGAGCGTCTCGGCCACACCCGGCACCTTCGCGAGTCGGAGCCGCCGGAGCGATTGCATGAACACGGTGAGCTCCGAGGCGAGCCGCTCATTCACGCCGGGCACCTTCGTGCGCACGATGCGCAGCTCCTTCTCGAGCGACGGGTAGTCGATCCAGAGATAGAGACACCGCCGCCTCAGCGCCTCCGACAGCTCACGGGCGCGATTCGAGGTGAGCACCACGGCCGGCCGCCGCGTGGCACTGATGGTGCCGAGCTCGGGGATGGTGACCTGGAAATCGGAGAGGACCTCGAGCAGGAACGCCTCGAACTCCTCATCGCTCCGGTCCACTTCATCGATGAGCAGGACGGGCGGCGTCCCCTCGTGCGCGATCGCCTGCAACAGCGGGCGCTTGAGCAGAAACGGCTCGCTGAAGATCGACGATTCCTTCTCCTCGACGGAGCGCGCCGAGTGCTCCTCGAGCTTGATGCGGAGGAGCTGCTTGGGGTAGTTCCACTCGTAGAGCGCGGTGGTGGCGTCGAGCCCCTCGTAGCACTGGAGCCGGATGAGCGCCGTGTCGAGCGCACGCGCGAGCACTTTGGCGATGTCCGTCTTCCCGACACCGGGATGCCCTTCGACGAGGAGCGGCTTCTCGAGCGTCATCGCCAGATACACGGCGGTCGCGATGCCACGGTCCGTCACGTAGCACTCGTGCTCCATCAGCTCCTGAATCCTGCGGATCTCTGGCCGCACCGCGATCGCTCCTCGAGGACGCCGTTCCGAACAATACCGCACGGGGTTCGCGCGGGACAAGCGAAGAGTTGCGGCCGCGTCAGCTGCCGCTCTATACTCGACACTGGGGACGCCGCGCCCCGCTCCACCGGGAGCCGAGAAGAGAGCGCCATGCTACTGCATCGCACCACTCGAACGCCGGGACGTTTCTGCCGGTACACGCGCCGGCACACGAGCGCGCTCGTCGTCGCTGCGCTCCTCGGGGGCATCGGCGTGCGGGCACGCGCGCAGGCGCCCGATCCCGATGCCGCGGCCGCCGCACACGTGCTCGAGCGCGCGCGCAAGGCACAGCGGGCCTTCGAGCAGTTCCGGCGCTTTCACCTGCCGGTGGTGTACGGCTCGTATCCGTGTGATGTGCGGATCGGCCGCTACTGCTACTGGGACGACAATCACGATCTGCCGCTCCCACCCGAGCCGCCGCGCGTTGCGCGCGAGCGTGATCGCCTGCTCGCAACGCTCGCTGACGCCGCCGCTCGAGCGCCCGCCGACGATTGGATTGCGGGACAGTACGTGCACTACCTCATCGAGGCGAAGCGCTCGCCGGATGCCATCGCCGCCGCCCGCGCCTGCGCCGGCACGCGCTCGTGGTGTGCCGCGCTGCTCGGGCTCGCGCTGCACGAGGCCGGTGACGACGCGCGAGCGAACATCGCGTTCGACTCGGCGATCGCCGCGATGCCGGAATCCGATCGCTGCCGCTGGACCGATCTCTCCTCGTGGCTGGAGGGCGATTTCGCCAAGCGCTACAAGAAGCTCGGCTGCACGGCGCACGATTCGCTCAACGCCCGCGTCTGGTGGCTCGCGCAGCCGCTCGCCATGCGCGCGGGGCGCGACGTGCGCGCCGAGTTTCTCTCACGACAGACCCTGATCCACATCCTCGAGCACGCCACGCTCGCCGACGGGAGCGCGTGGCAGAACGACATTCCGATGTTACTCCTGCGCTACGACTATCCGACCTCGTGGGCGAAGGAGGACGACGGCACGCTCCGCATCGCCGATCCCTCGAGCAATCCAGTCGTTGGGCACGAGCCGACGCCGAGCTTCGATGTGATGCCGTCGCCGCGCGCGCTCGACGATCCCACCGCGGCGCACGACGACGATTGGTCGCTCACCGCGCGCCAGGCGATCACGCGCTACGCGCCGTCGTACGCCGATACGCTCACGCCGCTTGCGCATCAGCTCGCGCGGTTCCGGCGCGGCGACTCGATGCTCGTCGTCGCTGCGTACGACGTCGGCTCGGACACCGTGTGGACACATCACGCGCTGCAGGCCGGGCTCGTGCTCGCCTCGTCGCCGACCGATGCCGACATCGCGCGCGACACGATCGACGTGGACACGACGGAAACGCTCACGGCGCTCGTACCCGACCGCGCGGCGCTCATGAGCCTCGAGGTGTTCGCCCCCGAGGCACGCCGTGCCGCGCGCGCGCGCTACGGCCTCGCGTCGCTCACCGATTCGACAATCCTCTCCGACATCCTGCTCCTCGCGCCGCACGCGCCCATGCAGAGCTCGCTCGACGACGTGCTCCCCGCCGCACTCGGCAGTGCGACGGCCGCCGCCGGCGACACGCTCGGCATCTACTGGGAGTGCTACGCGCGCGCGACGCCCACGAATCCTCTCACCGTCCGCCTGCGCGTCGTCCCCGCGAAGCGCGGCTGGCTGCACGGCGTCGCCCACACGATGCATCTCGCATCGACAGCGACCCCGATCGCACTGGAGTGGACCGACGTCGGAACGCCGGATGGCGCCCCCGGGCGAGCCATCCGACTCGGCCTCCGCGATCTCCCCCCTGGCCGCTACACCCTCGAGATCAGCGTCGAAGGGCACGCCCTCCCGCGCGCCGCCACCTCGCGCGAGATCACCATCACACCGCGAACGCAGCAGCACTGACAGAGGAGCGGAGCGCAATCCATTAGATTGTGCCCAGCCTGCCGGTGGCCGCACGGCCCACCTCGTGCCGGCCTTACCACGAATTCCCTTCCGCGCTCTCCGCATGCTCCTGCCGCTTCTCCTGCTGCTGCAAGCGACGAACCCCGCCCCGCCGATCGGCAGTCCGAACGTCTACAACGGACGCGCGCGCGAGCTCGACGTCCGCATTCCGCGCGACACGACCGAGATCACCGTCGATGGCAACCTCGACGAAACGCCGTGGCGCACGGCGGCCGTGCTCACCGGCTTCTCGACGTATGAACCCGTCGATGGCCGTCCCGCGCCCGATTCCACTGAAGTGCTCGTCTGGTATTCGTCCACGGCGATCTACTTCGGCATCCGTGCCTTCGAGCCGCACGGCGGGGTCGTCGCGACACTCGCCGATCGCGATCACATCGATGCGAATGATCAGGTGCAGATCATCCTCGACACGTTCGATGATCACCTGCGAGCGTACACGTTCAGCGTGAACCCGCTCGGCGTGCAGGCGGACGGTACGAAGAGCGAGGGGAACGGCTTCACGCCCGGCGGCCACTTCGGCGGCGACGATCTGAGCTCGGACTTCATCTGGCAATCCAAGGGACACCTCACCGACTCCGGCTACGAGGTCGAGGTGCGCATTCCCTTCAAGAGCCTCCGCTTTCCGAGCGCTCGCACGCAGGACTGGGCGCTGAACATCATGCGGACCGTGCAGCACTCGGGATACAAGGACACGTGGACGCCGGCGCTCAAGGGGAGTGCATCGTTTCTCGGACAGTCGGGCACGCTCGTCGGGCTCACCGACCTGCATCGCGGCCTCGTGCTCCAGGCCAACCCGGAGATGACGACGCGCGTCGATGGCAATCCCACCACCAGCGGCTGGGGCTACTCTGCCGATCCGCAGATCGGCGGCAACGTAACGTGGGGCGTGACGAGCAACCTCACGCTCAACGGCACGGTGAAGCCCGACTTCTCGCAGGTGGAAGCCGACGAGCTCCAGATCGCCACCGATCCACGCTTCGCGCTCTTCTTCGACGAGAAGCGCCCCTTCTTCGTGGATGGGATCGAGCAGTTCAACGTCCCCAATAGACTCATCTACACGCGGCGCATCGTGCAGCCGACCGGCGCCGTGAAGCTCACCGGGAAAGTCGGGCACACCGACGTCGCCGTGCTCTCGGCGGTGGACGAGACGCCGCCGCTCGCGCAGACGTCCGATCACCCGATCGTGAACATCGTGCGGCTCACGCACGACCTGAGCGGGCAGTCGACAGTCGGACTCGTGTACACGGGACGGGTCGTGGGGAGCGACTACAATCGCGTGGCCGGCGCTGATACGCGCATCGTCTTCGGGAAGCTGTACTACGCGCAGGTGCAGGCGGTGGCGAGCGTCACGCACGACAGCGCTGGCACCATCGGCGCGCCGCTCTGGATGGCGGTGCTCGATCGCACGGGACGCTACTTCGGGTTCCACTACTCGATCACGGGAATCGGCCAGGACTTCGTCGCTCAGGACGGCTTCATTCCGCGCACCGGTTTCGTGAATCCGTCGATTCAGAACCGCGCCACGATCTTCGGCGCGCCGGGCTCGCTGCTCGAGAGCTGGACCGGACGCTTCACGCTCCAGGGCACCTGGAAGTACGACGACTTCTTCGCCGCGCGCAGCGTACTGGAAGATCAGGCCTCGGTGCGCAACGAGCTCACCTTCCGCGGCGGCTGGTCGTTCGACGTCACGCCCTCGCTGTCGAGCTACGCATTCGATCCCGATGCGTACTCCAACTACGCGGTGCAGACGTCCGGCGCCGCGGGCGTGGACACGATCCCGTTCGCCGTACCCTCGCGGATCACGACGTACGGTGTCAATGCGCAGCTGTCCACGCCGCAGTACCAGACCGTCTCGGCCTCGCTCTCGGCAACCATGTCGCGCGATGTGGACTTCTTCGAGACGACGCCCGTGCGGCGTGTGGATCTCAACGCCAGCGT
>DASSNR010000357.1:0-2446 GCA_035687925.1 Gemmatimonadaceae bacterium
CGTCACGACTTTCAGGTAGCCGTGACACTGCTCGCACACCTCGATGCGCCGGGTCTGCTCCTCCCCTTCAGGCAGGAGCAAGCCGAGCTGGTGGTGGTCCGTCTCGCCGCAGAACGCACAGCGCAGAATCGGCAACGGCCAGTCTGCCCCGCAGCATCCACAGCGCAGTCGGCGCTCGCGCTCGATGCCGCGCATCTCGACGAGCGATGGCCACGCGCCGCACACCGGGCAGTACCCGCGCTGCCACACGCGCGCGGCACCCGAGCCAAGCATGCGAGCGCCGGCGTGCAGCACGGGGATTGCCGCCATCTGCGCGAGGACTGCGAGCGTGTCGGCCGGCGCACCAACGCACTCCGCAATGCGTGCGATGACGAGCTCATCGCGAACGATGGCGGCCTGGATCAGCTCGGCTGGATCCAGTTCATCCGCGTCGAGGAGGCCGACCACGTTCGCCAGACGACGCACGAGTCCACGCGCTTTCCGTCCGTCTACGCGCGCTGCGGCAGCGTGCAACATCGGAGCGCCCGACGGCTGATCGGCCGAGGACGGGACGACCGCTACCGCGGCCGCATCGCTCGCCGCGTCGAGCGCGACCTCGAGCAGCTCGAGCCACGGCTGCCAGGCGGGATCTATCGGGGTGTCTGTCGCGGTGCCGGGAAATCGCCCGGCAGTCCCGATCGGGGAAGCGGTCCTGGACATCCGACCTTGGGCAAGAGACATGGCGTGCCTGCGTACATCCTCGAGCCGCCGTGCAGCTGCACGACCGACGTGCGGTTGCCGACATCGGCGCCGGCACCGCCCCCGCGCACGCGCGCCGCTTCCGGGCTCGCGCACGCCGCGAGCAACACTACAGAACCGAGAGCGAGCCGCACCGCGCGCATCAGCGAATCACCTGCGTGCCCACCACGTGAATTCCCTCCGAGGACAGCAGCACGACCACGCGCAGCAGGAAGCCGCCGATGAGGACGAGCGATGCGGGAAGGACGACGTTGTGAAGTGCACGACCGCGGTGGATCAGCAACGGAATCAGAATGCCGAGCACGATCACGCCGAGGATGAGCAGCACGCCCCAGCCGTTGAGCAGCGCGTGGATCGCCCCGCCCAGGGAGATGAGGAAGACGATAATCGCGAGGAGCTCGAGGACGAGGGAGATGCGATCGAAGCCGAGTAGCCATGCGATGGTCGAGGGGCTCTCGGCGCGACGCCGGCGCCCGAGCAGCAGAAGCGCCGCCACCGAGGTCGACATGGCGGAGAGCAGGAATACCAATCCCAGCCACGAGGAATCCGCCCAGATCGGCCGGTTCGTCACCGCGAGCAGCACACCGGTGTAGCCGGCAAGGAAGAGCCCGGTGATGATCCCGCAGATCGCGATGATGACACCGATGGGCCCCTCGGCGAGAACGCGGGCGGGATGCCACGGTGATGGCCGGTCCTCCGCGAGCGATCCCAGCGTCGCGAGCAGCGCGAAGAGGCTGAAGAAGAGCAGTCCCCACACACCGACCGACATCGGCGACCACCCCTTGAACATGAGCGCGCCGGTGTGGTTCTGGACGACCATGTGCCAGAAGCGGACCGGTACGCCGAGGTCGATAACGAGGAGGATCGCGCTGATCGCCGCGCCGACGAGGGCGACGTAGCTCGCGAGCCGCGCAAAGGGCCGATCCTCCGGGCGGCCGAAGAGGCGCACGAGTCCCGCCAGGAGGAGCGCGCCGCCCGAGATCCCGCCGATGAAGAAGTACAGGATGATGAGCCAGCGAAAGTGTGGCGGCTCGGTGAAGAAGGTGCTCGGCAGGTTGGGCTGCATGCTCACTCTCCCTCGCGCGAGCTGGCGCGCGTCACGTCCTGCATGCGCCGAGCGCGCAGCGTGACCGCGCCGATCACCGCCATCGCGATCGCGCCGATCGTCGACCAGAGCGAGCCGCGGAACAGATTCCGCGTCGGCATCTTGGGGTCGCGCGGCAGGCCGTAGACCTCGGGCTCATCGACGAGCAAGTAGAACGAATTGAGTCCGCCCAACGGGCCGTTCGGATCGGCGCCGTAGAGGTACGCGCCCTTTTCCCCTTGTTCCCGGAGCTGCACCACGCGCTTGGCTGCGCGATCGCGCAACTCAGCGATGGGCCCGAACTGGATGGAGTCTGTGGGACACGCCTTCGAGCACGCGGGCTCGAGGCCGACGCTCATCCGGTCATAACACAGCGTGCACTTTTGCGCCGTGCCCGACACGTGGTTGAGATCGATCACCCCGAACGGACACGCGCCGATGCAGTCGCGGCAGCCGTTGCACGTGTCGGATTGAATGACGACGGTGTCGAACTCCGTGCGGATGATCGCACCGGTGGGACATACCTCGAGGCAGGGCGCCTGCACGCAGTGCTTGCAGACATCGCTCATCATGAGCCAGCGCCCCTCGTACGGCTTGGGGAACTGTTCGATGAACTTGACGTGC
>DASSNR010000147.1:0-3638 GCA_035687925.1 Gemmatimonadaceae bacterium
CGACTACATCCTGTCGAACTCCTTCGGGTTCGGCGGCGTGAACGCGGCGCTGGTGATGCGGCGGGTGAACTGAAGGCGCTGGCGAGGCACGCGACCCGGGCCCAGATTGGGGTCACTCGGGCGACACCGTTCCCGCTCCACCTCCCCGCCGCTGGGGCCCATGCGAGTTCGTGCACCTCGACCATCGATCTGCATCGCGCTGACGCTCGTTGCGCTGCCCTGCGTCGCCACACATGCGTCCGCGCAACGTGGTCGTGAGGCCACGCCCGAGTTCACGCGCCAGGGACTGCTGATCGTCAACTTCGCGCCGCGTGATGGCGCCCGGATGTCGCTCGGCCGCGATGCGGCGGACGAGGTTCGGTCGCGTGTCGGCAAGCTGCTGGACAAGCGCGAGGTCGACGTCATCGACGGGCGCGACATTGAGGACCAGCTGGTGCGCGGCGGGTTCGATGCGGACACGACGTTCAGTCTCCCCCTCATCCGGATGCTCGGCCGCTACCTGCGCGCCGATGAGTTCGTGCTCGGTTCCGTCTCCAACACGCCGCGGGGCCTGCGTCTCTCCGGCGAGATCGTGCTCATTCGCGACGAGCGCCTGCGCCAGCCGCTGCCCGATGCCGTCGCGCCGAAGCTCGACTCGGCGGCGAAGCTGTTCGCCGCGTCGATCGCCGCCGCGCGCACGCAGATGATCCCCGAGCGCCGGTGCGAGAACGCGATGAACGCCATGAGCACGGACCGCGCGATCGCCGAGGCGCGCGCGGCCGTCGCCCGCTATCCCCGATCGACGATCGCCCGCACGTGCCTGGCGCGCTCACTGCTCCAGGCTGGCGCGCCGGCGACGGAGGTCCTCTCCGTGGCGCGAGCGGTGCTCGCCATCGACTCGATGAGCTGGCACGCGACAGAGGTCGCAGCCATCGCGCTCGACTCGCTGAAGCGCGGCGCTGAGGCCGCGACCCTCTGGATCCGCCTCGCCGCCACCGACACCGCCGACGTCGATCTCGCGCTGCGCGTCTCCGAAGCGCTGTTCACCGATGGCAATGCCCGGCGCGCCGAGCCGTTCATCGTGCGCGTGGCGGCCGCGCATCCGGATGACATTCGCCTGACGCGGCAGACGTGGCGCATCGCGTTCGCGAACGAGAGCTGGACGCGCGCGATCGCCGCCGGAGAGACGCTGCTCGCCCGTGACACCGTCGCGCAGCGCGACTCGGCGTTCGTCCTTCGGCTCGCCACGGCATACCATTCCGCCGGCAACCCATACCGCGCCATCGAGACGCTCGCGCACGGCGTCGTGACGTTCCCGGGCGATCCACGCATGTACGCGCTCTACGCGCAGTACATCCAGGCGGAAGCGGACACCGTGATCCCGCGCGGCGTCGCACGCTTCCCGCAGAGCGCGGAGCTCCTCGCGCTCCGCTCGCAGCGCCTTCGCGCGAAGGACGACATCGCCCAGTCGCTCGACGCGTTGAAGCAGGCCGTCGCGCTCGATTCGACGCTGGGCCACGGCCAGCTCACGGTCGCGCAGCTCGAGATGCAGCTCGGCCGCGCCGACAGCGCGCTCGTCGCCTTGCATCGCGCGATCGCCACCGGCGAGGACTCCGCCCTCGTCGCCCAGTTCGCGCTCGCCAAAGGAAACACCCTCTACGGAACCGCGAGCGGCACGAAGACGACGCAGGACTTCACGCTCGCGCTCCAGTTCCTCACCTTCGCCGACTCGATCCGCGCGTCCGCTGAATCGCGATTCCTCGTTGGTGCCGCCGCACTCGGCGCTGCACAATCGGCGCTCGTCGAAGCGACGAAGGCCTCCGACAAGGCCGAGCAGTGCCGCCTCGCCCGCGTCGGTGCCGACATGGTCCCGCTCGCGCGGGCTGGGCTGCAGGCGGGTCAGGACGCGTTCAGCGACGAGGCCAAGCGGTCACTGGGGTATCTCGACCAGTTGGATCCGTACGTGGGGCGGGAGATCGGGGCGTACTGCCAGTAGAACTGGACATTGTCATTCCGAGCGGAGCGAGGAATCTCGAGCCCGTGTCATTCCGAGCGAAGCGAGGAATCTCGGGCTGCCAGCGAGATCCCTCGCTCCGCTCGGGATGACAACCATGCGCTCGGGATGACACGCTGCGCTCGGGATGACAACCGCTTTTCTCCGCTCTCTCGTTACACCCGCCCAAAAAACAAGCTGTACACCAGCAACCCCAGCACGATCGCCGTCACCACCACGTACATCTTGTCCTTCTGCACCGCGAATGCGAGCAGCGAGAGTGCGACGCGGGCCACCGGTGTCGCAATCAACAGGATGAGCCCGAGCTGAATCACCCATCGACTCTTGAGCGTCACCGCGCCGAAGACGATGTCGTGCAGGCTGCGCAGCGACGCTGGCTCGCCCTGGAATACGTGGTACGACGGGTGCGCCCCGCCATGCTGCGCGAGATAGAGCACCCCGCCGACGAGCACCACCGCGGCCGCAATGAGCACGCCATAGCGCAGCAGATTGCCGATCAGCTGCTCCATCGCATCGTCGGTCCACCGCTCGCCGAGCCGGTGCCCGCTAGATCTTTCCCGTAAGGCCATTGTAGAGCATCTCGACTGCGAGGAAGACGATCACGAGGCTGAAGATGATGCGGAGGATCTTGGGTCGTGCGCCGGTGAGCAGCCGCGCACCGACCATCGCGCCGCACAACACGCCGAGCATCACAGGCATCGCGAGCCCGGGGTCGATGTAGCCGCGGTGCAGATAGACGCCGGCGCTCGCCGCCGCGGTCACGCCGATCATGAAGTTGCTCGTCGTCGTCGACACCTTGAACGGGAGGCGCATCGCCTGATCCATCGCGAGCACCTTCACCGCGCCCGAGCCGATGCCGAGCAGCCCCGAGAGCACGCCCGCCACGCCCATGAGCCCGAAGCCGAGCGGCACGCCCTGCACCTCGTACGGCTGAAGCCCCTTGTCGGTGGGATACGTCGAATCGAGCCGCAGCCATCGGGCGATGCGATTCGGCGGGCCGCCGACGACGTGCTCGACGCGCGGCTTGAGCGAGAGATACGCCGAGTAGAGGAGCACGAGCCCGAAGATCACCGCGATCACGGTGGTCGTGAGGATTCCGGCGAGATACGCGCCCACGAGCGCACCGATCGTCGTCGCGACCTCGAGCAGCATCCCCACGCGCACGTTGGTGAAACCTTCCTTGACGTACGCCGCCGCCGCGCCGGAGGACGTGGCGATCACGGAGACCAGCGACGCGCCGATCGCGTAGTGGATGTCCACGCCGAACACGATGGTGAGCAGCGGGACGATCACCATGCCGCCCCCCAACCCGGTGAGGGCGCCGAGCAATCCCGCCGCGAACGAGCCGATCGCGACGAGCGCGGTGAGTGTGAGTATGTTCACGAGTGATTGAAGGACATCAACGAAGAGTGCCGAGGACGCAGGCGGCGCGTGCGCACCGGCAGCAGGCGGGCGGACAGCGATGCCAACGGCGCGAATTATACGCCGTCGTCGCGCTCCGTGCGAGCGGGACCGGCGACCGCCGACTGCAGCGCGCGCCGGATGCTGCGCTCGAGTCCGCGCTCGTCCGTGAAGGGATGCACGGCGCGCCACTTCGCGAGCGAGACGACGGCCTTCGCCATCACCGGATGTCCGCCCGCGCTCC
>DASSNR010000012.1:0-18185 GCA_035687925.1 Gemmatimonadaceae bacterium
GTCATCCCCGCGAGTGCGGCGTTCGCCGTGGCGAGCCCGGCACCGGTCGCATCCGCACCCCACGTCACCACGCTGCTCGTCCCATCCGGATTGCGAATCGTGCGCGAGCCCGGTGGCAGCGGCACCGCGGTGCGCTCGAGGATGTCTTCCGCTTCCGATGCGGTGAGCGAGGGTTGCTTCTGCGCCATGAGCGCCACGATGCCGGCCACGTGCGGGCTCGCCATCGATGTCCCGCCGAGGAAGAAGTAGCTCGTCGTGCCGCTCTGCGTCTGATACGGGCCTACGACCCACGACCCCGGCGCAGCGACGTCGAGATCCTGGCCGGCCTTCGCGCGACCCGAAAAGCTGGCGATGTAGTAGTCGTTCGCGTTCGTGGGATCCGGCACGTCGGACAGGAGCCACCAGCTGTTCGTCGCGCCCGTCGCGTCGGGGAGCCACTCGCCGACCCAGCCCGACGCCGCGGCAGAGATCACCGGCGCGTACGCACCCGGGTAGTCCATGCCGGCGTCCCCCGCGTTTCCCGCGGCGGCAACAATGATGACACCCTTGCTGATGGCGTAATCGATGGCTGCTTCCTCGATCGGACTCTCGGGACCGCCGAGGCTCATGTTGATGACCATCGGATGGCCGGCGAGCGGGCCCGCCTTCAGGTCCGCGATGTAGACGATCCCGCGCGCGATCACCGACGACCATCCCTTCCCGTTCTGGTTCAGCACCTTCACGGGAATCACCGTCGCCATCGGCGCGACGCCGTTGATCGGCACGCCGGAGAAGTTGTAGCCGAGAATCGTGCTGGTCACGTGCGTGCCATGGGAGTTCTGATCGTGCTCCCACTTGTTGGGTTGCGATGACACCGTCCCCTGACCACCGCCGCCACCGCCGAACGCGATCCCGTACTGCTCGGCGATCCGCTCCTGCGGGAAGTACTGCCGCCATGAGTCGAGGAGGCCCGTGTCGAGGATGCCGACGTAAACGCCGTCGCCCGTCTCCGGGATGGCGCGCACGTTCGAGAGCGGCTGCATCGTCACGTTGATCGCGTCCTGATCCCACGTGCTGAATCCGTTGGTGAAGTTGCTCGCGGCCACGAGATCGACCGGCGTTCCGTCCCGCTCCGCATCCGGCGCGGCGGACTTCACGTACGGGCGCTGCTGCACCGCGGGCAGTGCGCTCGACGCGATGCGCATCGTGAGCGAGTTGATCTCGGGGATGACGTCGAGCACGGTGCCGATCGTACCCAGGTCGGAGAGGATCGTCGGCGTCGGCGCCGTGTTGAGGACGACGTCGATGCCGATCATCCCCTGTGACGCGCTCGTCTGAAAGCGCGGTGCCCCGACGTCGGTGCTCGTGATGCCGCCTTGCGGGCTCTCGCATGCCGCGACGCCCAGAGCCAGTGTTGCGCCCAACAAGAGGCGATACCCGTTCATGATGCACCTCCGCGTGTATCGACGATGATGTCGCCGCGCCCATCGCGGCGAATCTTCCGCGTGCCGGTTGATCTCGAGCGCGGCTCGGCGAGTTGGCAAGAACGGTGATGCGGGATGTCGCTTTTTCCAGGGGCCTCCGTATATTCGATCCCCGTTCTCCTACCACCGGAGGTGGCCACGATGACGACGAGACAGCGGATGCACTGGTGCGGCGCAGTTGGAGTCGTAGTGCTGATCGGGGCGGCGTGCACGGGGCGGGAAGAGAAGGCGGCCAACGGCGACCTGAAGCTCAGCGGCACCGTGCACATGGTGCAGGCGACGGATGGGAGCACGTGCTGGAAGTTGGAATCGTCGAAGGGGAAGAGCTACGAGCTGCAGCCCGCGCAGGCGCCGCACGACATGCTCGTGGACGGCGCGCACGCGTTCCTGGAAGCCAAGCCCCGCGAGGGCGGCAGCTTCTGCAAGGTCGGCCAGATCGTCGACGTCACGCAGCTCGACTCCGTCCAAGCGCCGGCCGCGACGGCGTCGAGGGAATAAGCTGTGAGCTCTGAGCTGTGAGCTGTGGGCTGTGAGCGGGCTGTGAGGCAAAGGCGTGCTCGATCTCCGTGCTCACAACCCAGCTCATCACCCACAGCTCACAGCTCAGAGCTCACAGCCTTCTCCTCTTCTGCTTTGAACGCCACCTCGATCTCCATTCCGTCGCGTGCGCACACGACGTTGGGGAAGACCTGCTTCGCCTCGCGCAGCAGCTCCGACGCGTCGCGTGAGTAGCGCGCCGAGAAGTGCGTGAGCGCGAGCTCCCGCACGCCGGCACGGAGAGCGACCGTCGCGGCTTCACGCGCCGTCGAGTGACCCGTCTCGACGGCGCGCGCTGCTTCCTCGTCGCCGAACGTCGCCTCGTGCACGAGCAGGTCTGCGCCGCGCGCCATCTCGACCGTCGTCTCGATGGGGCGCGTGTCGCCCGTGATCACGATCTTCCGCCCGGGTCGCGTCGGGCCCACGAGCACCGAGGATTCGATCACGCGTCCATCATCGAGTGTGACCGACCGGCCGCGGTGCAGCTGCCCCCACAACGGACCTTCGGGAATGCCGAGCTCGCGCGCGAGGTCGGGGTTGAACCGTCCGCGTCGCTCTTCTTCGATGAGCGCGTAGCCGAGCGCCTGCCCCGTGTGCTCCGCCGCGTACGGGACGATCGCGTACCCCGATCGCCGGATCGCTTCCCCGGGCTGTACCGTCTGGATCTCCACCGGAAACCCCACGCGCTCGACCCCGAGCTCCACCGCGCGACGCAGCATCCGTTCGGCGCCCTTCGGCCCCCACAGCCGCATCGGCTCTTCGCGCCCTTGCAGCGCCAGCGTGCGAACGAGTCCGATGACGCCGAGCAGATGATCGCCGTGAAAGTGAGTGAAGAAGATGTCGCGCAACGCGAACGAGATGCCGTACCGCATCATCTGCCGCTGCGTCCCTTCGCCACAGTCGAAGAGCAGCGTCTCCCCTTCGCGCACGACCGCGATCGCGCTCACGTTGCGCTCGACCGTGGGGCGCGCCGCCGAGGTTCCGAGGAAGCGGACGGAGAGGGACATGCGCGGGAATATAGTTGGGGAAGGGGGATGCGGCTTTGAGCTCTGAGCTTTGAGCTGTGGGTTGTGAGCCGGCTGTGAGCCAGAGGCGTGCTCGATCTCCGTGCTCAGGACCAAACTCACAACCCAAAGCTCACAGCTCACAGCTTCTTCGCACCACCTCTTCATGCCGTTCCCGATCGATGTTCCTCCCGCTGATGATGATCGCCATCGGTGTGCGGCGCTCGGTGAGCGCGTGCTCGAGCAGGGCGGCGACGCCGACGGCGCCGGAGCCTTCGGAGACGACGTGCTCCTCATGCGCGAGCCAGGCGATGGCGCGCGCGATCGCGTCCTCGCTCACGGTGGTGATCTCGTCGAGCGCGTTGCGACCGACGTCGAGCGCAAGGTCATCGATCCCGCCGGCGAGCCCGTCGGCGAGCGTGGGCAGGTTCGGAATGGGGACGACGTGCGACGCCTCGAGCGAGCGCGCCATCGCGGCCGTGTTCACGCTCTGCGCGCCCGCGATGCACACGTGCGGCGCGACGTGCCGCACGAGACTCCCCACGCCGGCGAGCAACCCCGCGCCGCCCACCGGCACCACGATCTCCGCGACCTCCGGCAGATCCTGCAGAATCTCGAGCGCGACCGTCCCCTGGCCCGCGATGAGCGTGTCGCCCAAGCACGGATTGATGAACGTCGCGCCACACTCCGCAGCGAACGCCTTCGCGATCGTCATCGCATCGTCGTAGCTCGGCGCGCTCGCATCGACCGTCGCACCGAGCGCGGCGATCCCCTGTCGCTTCACCTCGGGCGCGGTACTCGGCACGAAGATCGTGGCCGGCACCCCGAAGTGATGTGCCGCGAACGCGACACCGAGTCCGTGATTTCCCGCCGATGAGGCGACGACCCCTCGTGCGCGCACGTCGTCGCTGAGCGCCGCAATCGCGTTGAACGCCCCGCGAATCTTGAACGACCCCGTGACCTGTTCGCTCTCGAGCTTGAGGTAGACATCGCCGCCCACGTGCTCACTGAGCCGCGCCGAGCGCCTGAGCTCCGTGCGCCGCGCGACCCCTTTGAGCCGCCGCGCCGCCGCGAAGATGTCGATGGGACGGAGGGAGGAGAACATGGGGCGAAGATAGCGCATGGAAGGGGAAGAGAAGAAGTGAGTCAGTAGGTCAGTGAGTCAGTGAGTCAGACAAAACCTGAAGGGCGAGATCAGCTCACCGTACGGGCCGTTCCTGACTCACTGACTCACTGACCTACTGACCCACTCGTTACCTCCCTCTCCTGCCATCGTCTTCTCCACGTGGTGCGGGCGGTGGAGCTTGACCCATCCGGCAAAAGCTGGTAGCTTGGTTGAGACTTGCCGCGGCCCCGCGAAGGATGCGGGGCCTTTGCAATCTCCGGTGCGTGCTTGGCCGCATTCGTGTGGTCGCGCGCCCGTGAACGGGGCTGTAGCTCAGCTGGGAGAGCGCTGCAATCGCACTGCAGAGGTCAGGGGTTCGATTCCCCTCAGCTCCATGGCACGGAGACTGCTAGTTAGTACGCACCCAGAAACTGGCGGTATGCCGCCTCGCCGGTAGGACGGAGAGTTCCAATGGCTGGGATGTGCATTCCGCTCTGTGTGTGACGCTGCCCGGCGCCGCTCGGTAGGACGGAGAGTTCCAATGACGGCGCGCGAGGCAAGTCCTCGCAGATAACTCCGATGGGTTGGTTGCCGAAACGCCGCGGGATGACCCGCGGCGTTTCGCGTTTCAGGCACCCTCACTCCGTCCCTGCGGTCAGCGCCATCGCGCTCACATCGTGCTGCAACGCGGCGAACGCTTCCCCCGTGAAGCGGTCCGCCTCGACTTCCGCCCCCTGCTCGAAGTCGCTGAACGCGGAGTTGCCGAGTCCGCCCACCCAGCGCGTGAGCGAGCTCTCCTCGACGGCGATGCGGTAGTCGTGCGTCGCGAGCGTCGCGCCCGTATCGCTGTCACGCACCCCGAACGCCAGCTGGGCGCCACCACCCATGAACGGACGCTCGAGTGCGTTCCGCATCATCTTCGCGACGAAGGGCGGGAGCACCCACTCCGGCTCGTGTTGGAACGTGACGGCGAATCCCTTGTCATGCGCCGTGCGCGTGAGCGCCACGTCGCCGACGAGATGATGCACGCCAATATGGAAGACGAACATCTTCGTCTCCGCATCGAAGCGGACATGCAGCGCGGCGGGGATCGCACGCGGTGCGCCGTCGAGCGGCGCGAGCGAGCCGTCGTGCACGCGCAGCCGCACGGTGATATGCAGCCCCTCGCTCTGTGCGGTCCACCATTCGGCGCCCGTGTCGTCGTAGACCGCGAGCTGCACGTGCGCGGGCGACAGATACTTGTCGAGGAAGTGCGCGTAGTGCGGGAAGGAATCACGGAGCTGCTCGGGGTGCGCGGTGAACCCGAGCACCACCGAGGTGCCGCCCTCGCGCGCGGGCGCGAGCTGCACCGTGTCGAGCGAGAAGAGGCGCCCGAGCGCGCGCGTGGTTCGCGGCAACGCGGCGCGATACGCGGCGCGCACGTCGGCCGGGCGCTCATGCTCGGCGGCGGTGAACAGTGCCGTGAGTGCATTGCTCAGATCGTCAGCGCCCACACGTCCCACCGACAGCGCTTCATGCTCGCGCCACTCGTAGACGCCGCGCTCGATCCGCTGCAGGAGAATCGTGCCGTGATAGTCCGCCACGCGCGAGGGCACGGGCGCATTCGGGACGACGCCGATCATGTAGTCGCTGTCGGTCCGCGCGCCGGCGAGCTCCAGCACCCGCACGTCCCCCTGCATCTGCGTCCAGATCGCCGCATCATCGAAGATGCGCGACGGTGTGAGCGCCGATTCCTGGAGGCGCGGGCGGATCTGCGCCAGATCCTGATCGAGCTGGGTGGGCCCGAAGCGCGCGCCGAGCGCGAGGAGCAACGTGTCCGCGTGCGCACTGGCCTCGACCCCGGTGCGACCGAGGTGGCTGACCGCTTGCGCGCAGTCGAGCGTGCCGGCAACCGTGAGAGCGGCCGCGATGCCAGCGACCGCGCGACGCCAGACCCGGGGAGCGGGAACCATCACCCGCGCAATCTCGACGGGCGTCCGCGCGAGGGGAAGGGGGCGCGGACAGGGTTGAAGTGCCGGGAATCGGCTGGTAAATTTGGCGGACTCCGTGAACGCGGAGGACAACTCGACTCGTGCCCCTTGGTGTAACTGGCAACACGCCTGACTCTGGATCAGGAGAGTCCTGGTTCGAGCCCAGGAGGGGCAACTGAGGAACGCCAACGCCCTGCATCACTTTCGTGGTGCGGGGCGTGGTGCGTTTCGCCCGCAGTGCTACACCGAGTGCTACACGGCTTCACTCCCTCGCTCATGCAACCCGCGGCAAGTCGCGGTCGCGCAGCTCGTGCATGTGTTCGAAGCGTCGCACCCGAACCGGCGGTTGGCATGATGTCACGCACGCCTGTACGTTCGCCGCGCGATAACTGCCGCGTTGTCGCGGTCATCCCATTGCGGTCATCCCATAACGGTTGACGGCGAGGCACACGATGCCGTTTAACGAATCGTTGCACCGGACGAGCAAGGGATCGACTCGGGGCAACACCCCGTGGTACGCGGCTCCACTCCGGGCCGTCGCGCTGCTCGGGGCCGTCATCGTGCTGCCAGTCGTCTTCCTCCTGCTCTCATTCGCAACCGGCGTGAACGAGGCTGTCAGCTCGTTCTTCTACGACCTGGTATTCTCGGTCTTTCCTGGCGCCGCCGCAGGACATGGCACCGGTGCGCTCGCACGTGCCTTCGCTGGCTGGCACGCGTCTGCGCCACCCGTCGTGTGGCTCGCGGTGGCAGTGCTCTTCGGGTGGCTCACACGCCGGGTCAGTGCAGCGCGGAGTGTCGTGGTCGGGCTGCTGGTGCTGATTGCCACGATCGCCACATTCCGGCTGCTCTTCGCGGCGATGGGCTGGGAACTCTTGGTCGACACGCTCTGAGCCCGCATAGGGCGATGTCGATGGCGCGATTGCCCGCCTGGAAATCGGTCAGTCGCGCCCGCATGTTGCTTGGCGTCGCGAGCAGAGCCGGGTGCAATGCCTGACTGCTCGGCCGTCCACTGCGCATCCGGCAAGACGCTTCGGACCCGTCCCCTCCACTCAAGGAGCCCTTTCGTGCGTGCCCGCTTGCTCGTTCGCATCGCCGCGTTCGTCTCTGCACCCGCACTGATCCTCGCGCTTGTCGCGGCTCACACGCCGGATGCCGCGCTCCGCAGCGCGACGTTCGTCGACAACGGCCTCGCGCGCACGCCGCCCATGGGGTGGAACAGCTGGAACCACTTCGGCTGCAACGTGAGCGAGCAGCTCATCGAACAGACCGCCGATGCGATGGTCTCGAGCGGGATGCGCGACGCCGGCTATCGCTACGTCGTGATCGACGACTGCTGGCAGGTCGCGCGCGATGCGAACGGGACACTCGTCGCAGACTCGGTGCGCTTCCCGCACGGCATCAAGGCGCTCGCTGACTACGTGCACCGCAAGGGGCTCAAGTTCGGGATCTACACCGACGCCGGCACCAACACGTGTCAGGGTCGGCCAGGGACGCTGGGACACGAGGAGCAGGACGCGCGCACCTTCGCCGCGTGGGGCGTGGACTACGTGAAGGAGGACTGGTGCCACGCGAGTGGGCTCGATGCGCCCACGCAGTACGCGAAGTTCCGCGATGCGCTTGGCGAAGCGGGGCGACCGATCGTCTTCAGCATCTGCGAGTGGGGATCGAACCAGCCGTGGGAGTGGGCGCCGAAGACGGGAAATCTCTGGCGCACCACCGATGACATCGAGGACACGTGGTCGTCGATGCTTGCGAACCTCGATCAATCGGCGGAGCACTCGACGGTCGCGGGGCCCGGACACTGGAACGATCCCGACATGCTCGAGGTGGGGAACGGCGGGATGACGGACGATGAGTATCGCGCACACATGAGTCTGTGGGCGATCATGGCCGCGCCGCTCATCGCGGGGAACGATGTGCGCACGATGTCCGCAGCGACGAAGGCGATTCTCGAGAATCCCGAGGTGATCGCGGTCGACCAGGACTCGCTCGGCGCGCAGGGGATTCTCGTGTGGGAGCCCCGGCCCGAATTGCAGGTGTGGGCCAAGCCGCTGGCCGATGGCTCGCGCGCGGTCGCGATGCTCAATCGGTCGAATGCGCCGGCGAAGATCACCGCGTACATCTCGCGTACCGGGCTGCACGTCGATTCCGTGACGGTGCGTGATCTGTGGGCGCACGCGAACCGCGGGACGTTCGGTCGAGAGTACAGCACGACCGTGCCCGCGCATGCGGCGGTGATGCTGCGCGTGACCCCCGTGCGAACGAGGTCGTAGCGAATCGTCTCAATGGAGTCAGTTTCGATCGATCGGAGCGATCAAACGAGACTGACTCCATTGCAATCGGTCCTGTCGCAACCGATCGGGCGGCACGGGACGCGGAATGAGTATTGCGGCGGCATGCGGGGCATCGCCGTCGCGGCAGTCGCACACACGCTTCGATCTCAACTCTCGCGTCCCATGCGCCCGATCATCCGCTCCGCCTCGAGCCGCGCGCTCGTCGGCGTGATGCTTCCACTCTTCGTGCTCGCCGCGTGCGGTCCACGCGATGGCGATGCGAACCCCAACAGCGCATCCGGTTCGGTGGAGAGCACGCGACCACCGACGCTGTCGCTCGCCGTCCAGATGGCGAATGCGCAGACGCCGCCCATCAGCCCGTTCGAGGAAGCGGCCGCCAAGACGCTCCCCTCGACTGTCTTCATTCTCGTCGAGGCGCGGCCGCGACAGACAATGTTCCCGCTCTTCAATCCCACCGCGCAGCGCCAGCAGGCACCGCTGCAGCCGTACGGTTCCGGATCCGGAGTGCTCTTCCGCGATGGCGGCTATATCCTCACGAACAATCACGTCGTCCAGGAGGCGGCACGCGTCCTCGTCACGCTGTACGATCGGCGGCAGTTCGATGCGCAGGTGGTGGCGCGTGATCCCAGCACGGACATCGCCGTCGTCAAGATCGAGGGACAGAATCTCCCCATCGCGCAGCTCGGCAACTCCGATTCGCTGCGCCTCGGCCAGTGGGTCGAAGCGCTCGGCAATCCGCTCGGCGTCCTCAAGTTCACGGTGACCGCGGGGATCATCGGCGCCACCGGCCGTTCCATCGGCATCCTCGCCGCGAACCAGGAGCAGCAGGCTGGACAGGCCTCGCCGCTCGAGGACTACCTGCAGACCGACGCGGCGATCAACCCCGGCAACTCGGGCGGCCCACTGGTCGATCTCTCGGGGCACGTGGTCGGCATCAACAGCGCGATCGCGAGCACGACCGGCGCGTTCACCGGCTACGGCTTCGCGATCCCGATCAATCTCGCGCGGCGCGTCGCCGATGAGCTCATCGCGTACGGCGAGGTGCGCCGCCCCTTCCTCGGCGTCGCGCTCGGCGATGTGACGCCAGTGGACGCGAAGGTGTTCAATCTGCCGAATGTGAGCGGCGCGGCGGTGGTGCATGTGGCGAATGGGAGCCCGGCGGACAAGGGCGGCGTGCAGTTGGGCGACGTGATCGTGGCCGTGGGCGCACAGACCGTACACACCGTGGCCGAGCTGCAAGCGGTGCTCGCGTCGCTCGAGCCGAGATCGACCGCGCAGCTCAAGGTCATTCGCTACGGGAAGGAGCTCACGATCCCGGTGACGCTCGGGGTTGTGACATCAGGCGTAAAGCCGACGCCGCCGCCACCGATCAGCAACGAGCAGGCGCGTGCCGGATTCGCGGTGTCGCAGCAGGGCGGGCGCGTGGTAATTTCGGGAGTGCGGCAATTCTCGCCGGCGGCGCGAGCGGGCGTGCGGCCGGGGCAGGTGATTCTCGAAGCGAATCGACAGCAGATCACCTCGATCGATCAGCTCGTGTCGGTGATCAGGCAGGCGGACGGCGGGCCGCTGTCGCTGATCGTGAACGATCCGGATCTCGGAAGGACGATCATCAACTACCAGTTGGCGCCGTAGCAGTCGCGTGATGAGTGTGAGGCGGCGGGCGCACGGTTGCACGGCGCGTGTGCGCTCAGGTGAGATGATGCGAAAGGGGGTAGCCGGGATTCCGGCTACCCCCTTCACGACATCCAGCGAGTGCTGGATTACTGGCAGATGATCTGCCCGTCGGTCGTGGCACCCGTGTTCTGCGTCACGGAGCAGTGGTCAGGCGGCGTCGAGATCGAGGCGTTCTTGATCTCGATCGAGTAGCTGGTGCTGTCCGCCGTGTCCGTACCACCAACGGAGTTGCCGTTCGACATGGCATACGCCTTCGCCGCGATCAGGTCCGCGGAGGTGCCGTAGGTCGAGTAGTCCGAGAAGTACGCCTCCTCAGCCGTCTCGTAGTTACGGATATCGGTACGAACCGAGGCCAACTTCGCCTTGTCCTTCGTGGCCGCGAACTTCGGGATCGCGATCGCGGCAAGAATGCCGATAATGACGATCACGATGAGCAGCTCGATCAGCGTAAAGCCCTTCTTCATGTTCACACGCATTTGGTGATCCTCCTGGATCGTAAATGTCCCGCGAGCACGTGTGCTCTACGCGGACGGGTGAAGCTCAACGCTCGGCCCTGGGTAAGGCAGGGTCGGTGCCAATTGGCACCGTATTTCTAACTCGGTGAGCACCAACGCCTTACGCGAACGTGAGCCTTTGGTTAGCACTGTGGGGACGTTGCGGTTTGCGAGAAGCCATGCGAATTGCAAGACGCCGCGTCGGGTCCCTTCCGGTGCTGTTCGGGGCATAAGACGACCGCCGGCGACCAGGAGTAAAAAACCCCCTCCACTTCCTCCTTAGGATATTGTATCCCCTTGCGGTATACACGGTCGTGCGCGATCCTCTAAAGGTTGCCCGGTGTAGATTATGCGGCCTCGGCCCCGTCATGCCGTCATCGTCTCGCTTCACCTCCAAGCATTCCAACGACCGACTCGTCGCTGAGGGCGCGCTCGACGCGCTAGCCGACGGTTATGTCGTGGTGTCGCCGAGCTGGTACGTCCTCTTCGAGAATCCGGCGAGCGAGCGCATGCTCGGCGCCCCGAAGGTGGGCCGTGCCGGACGTATGCTCTGGGACGCGATCCCCGCGTTCGCCGAATCGCCGGCCGTCGAAGCGTTGCGCGCCACCATGACGGACGCGAAGCCGCGCACATTCCCGCTCGTGATGCCGGGCCGATCCAATCACATACCGTACGATGTGCGCGTCACCGCCAACCCCAGCGGCGGCGTGTGCATCCAGGTGCGCGAAGGTGCGTGCACGACGTCGGCGGCGCTGATGAACGGCGACGATGCGCATGCGGAGGCGACATCGATTCGCGATGTCGCGCGCGCGCTGGCCGAGGAGATGGAGCTCGACGCACTCCTGCAACTGATCTGCGTGGAAGCTGCAGCGCAGTGTCACGCCGACGGTGCGACGATCGGACAGCTCGACGGTGATGAGGTGGAAGTGGTTGCGGGAACGGGGGTCGGCGAAGTCTCGCTCGGACTGCGATTCGCGCTCGCCGGATCGTTCTCCGAGCGGGCATTCACGGCCCGAACGACGGTGCGCGCCGATAACTACATGGAGGAGTATCCGGCGGTGGCCGCGCTGCGACCGGAGTTCGAGGTGGGACCCGCGCTCATGGTGCCGCTCATCGCGCAGAACAGAGTGCTGGGGGCACTCATGATCGTGCGGCGCCCGGGCGCTCCGCAATTCTCGGAGACCGATGAGCGCCGCACGCGCGTGATCGCGGATCACGCCGCACTCGCGATGCGCAAGTCGCAGCTGTTCGAGGAGGCACAGGAGGCCAACCGCGCGAAGAGCGAATTCATGGCGACGATGTCGCATGAGCTGCGCACCCCGCTCACCGCGCTCACCGGCTACGAGGAGCTGCTCGTCGACGAAGTGTTCGGCCCACTTACCGAACAGCAGCTCGGCGCGGTCGAGCGCATGCGCACGAGCACGGAGCTGCTCACCGTCATCATCGACGAGATTCTCACCTTCTCGCGACTCGAGGCGGGCGAGGAGCCGGTGCGCCCGCGAACCTGCACGGCGCAGGAGATCCTTCGCGCCGCGGCCGCGGTGCTCGAGCCGCTCACCCTTCCCAAGCGGCTCGATCTGGTGCTCCTCCTCCCCGATACGCCGATCGAGCTGTTCACCGACCCGGACATGGTGCGTCGAATCCTCGTGAACCTCGGCGCGAACGCCGTGAAGTTCACCGATTCCGGACTCGTCGAGCTCTCGGTCGCGTGTCAGAGCGGCGCAGTGCGCTTCGCCGTGCGCGACACCGGGATCGGCATCGCCGAGCACGATCTACCGCGTCTCTTCCGTCCGTTCACGCAGCTCGACAGCGGCTTTACGCGCCGACACGGCGGTACGGGCCTCGGCCTCTTCATCTCGCAGCGCCTCGCCGTCCTCCTCGGCGGCACGATCGAGGTCGACTCGACGCTGGGGGAGGGGAGTGTGTTCACGTTGGTCGTACCGAGGGAAACGGTGAGCGAGTGAATCAGTGGGTCAGTAGGTCAGTGAGTCAGAAACAGCTTATACGGCGAGTCGATCTCGCCCTACGGGTTTTGTCTGACCCACTGACCTACTGACTCACTGACCCACGGCCTCACTATTCTCCCTCCATTCTTCACCCAGTAAATTTCTCCGCATGACTTCTCTTCCCATCACTGGTGTGTACAACGACGCGTACGTGGCTGAGTTGTACGAGTCGTACTTGCGCGATCCGTCGTCGGTGGACGAATCGTGGCGACAGTTCTTTCGGTTTGCGTCAAGCATCGCGGGCACGTCGGCGGCGCCCACGACTGATACGACATATCTTCGCACGGTGGCCGGCGCAGCGGGTCTCGTGCAGGCCATTCGTGAATACGGTCATCTGGCAGTGCAGCTCGATCCACTCGGCTCGCCGCCCCTCGGCGCCGTGGAGCTGACGCCGGAGTTCCACGGCGTCACGGAACGAGATCTCGAGCGGATTCCGGGGGCCGCGCTCGGCTTCGATACCGCGAGCACCGCGGCGGATGCCGTGCGGCATCTGCGCGAGCTCTATTCCTCCACCATGGGCTTCGAGTTCGAGCACGTGGAGGAAGAGGCCGAGCGCGAGTGGTTCCGTCGTGTGATCGAAGACGGCGAAGTACGCCGTGAGCTGACCGCCGACGAGAAGCGTGCGGTGCTCCGCCGCCTCACGGAGGTGGATGGCCTCGAGCGCTTCCTGGGTCGCGTCTACCTCGGCTTCAAGCGCTTCGGCATCGAGGGGACGGATGTGCTTGTCCCGATGCTCGATGCGACGCTCGAGGACGCGGCGCGTCTCGGACAGAACAACGTCGTGATCGGGATGGCGCACCGCGGCCGCATCAACGTGCTCGCGCACATTCTCGATGTGCCGCTCGCGGGAATCTTCGCCGAGTTCGAGGGGAAGCCGCCGTCATCGGCGGATGCGACGGACACGGGCGACGTGAAGTATCACCTTGGCGCGGAGGCACGGAAGACGATTGCCGGCGGCGCGACGGTGGACATCACGCTCGTGCCGAACCCGAGCCACCTGGAGTTCGTGGATCCGGTGGCGGAAGGCATGGCGCGCGCGCGCGGCATGCTGCCGGTATTGATCCATGGCGATGCATCGTTTCCGGGCGAAGGGGTGGTGCCCGAGACGTTCAATCTCTCGGCGCTGCGTGGATACACGACCGGCGGGACGCTGCACATCATCGTCAACAATCAGGTCGGGTTCACGACCGATCCGCGCGATGCTCGCTCGACGTACTACGCGAGCGATCTGGCGAAGGGGTTCGATGTGCCGATCGTGCACGTGAATGGCGACGATGCGGCGTCGTGCCTCGCGGCGGTGTGGCTCGGGCTCGCGTATCGCGCGCGCTTCGGGAAGGACTTCCTCATCGATCTCGTCGGCTACCGCCGGCACGGACACAACGAGACGGACGAGCCGGCGTACACGCAGCCATTGCTGTACGACGCGATTCGCGCGCACCCCACGCCGCGTGAAGTGTGGGGCGCGCGTCTGGAGCGCGAAGGGCTCGTGACGGCGGCCGACGTGGCGCGGGTCGACACCGAAGTGCAGGACGAGCTGCAGCGCGTGTACGACGCGATGAAGGCGGGCACGCTGGTGGCGCCCGAGCATGAGCCGGCCGCGCACCCGAACGCGGTGAATGCCACGCCGGCCGAGACGGGCGTGAAGGCGGAGCAGCTCATCGCGCTCAACGAGCGGCTGCTCACGTGGCCGTCGGACTTCAAGCCGAACCAGAAGCTCGCACGTCAGCTCGAGCGCCGTCGCACCGCGCTCAGCGAAGGGGACGAAGGGAAGATCGACTGGGGGCATGCGGAAGCGCTCGCGTGGGCGTCGCTGCTCATGGAGGGGATCTCCATTCGCATCTCCGGTCAGGATGCGGAACGCGGGACGTTCTCGCACCGGCAGGCGGTGCTGCACGACGTGACGAACGGCTCGACGTACGCGCCGCTCGCGCATCTACCGGGCGCGACGGGGACGTTCGAGGTGTACAACAGTCCGCTCTCCGAGACGGCGGTGCTCGGTTTCGAGTACGGCTACAGTGTGGCCGCGCGCAACATGCTCGTCCTCTGGGAGGCGCAGTACGGCGACTTCGCAAACGTCGCGACGCCGATCATCGACCAGTTCATCGCATCGGGGCGCGCGAAGTGGGGACAGATCTCGGGGCTCGTGATGTTGCTGCCGCACGGCTATGAGGGCGGCGGTCCCGAGCACTCGAGTGCGCGACTCGAGCGGTTCCTGCAGCTGTGCGCGGAAGGGAACCTGTGCGTCGCGTATCCCTCGACGCCCGCGCAATACTTCCACATGCTGCGCCATCACGCCACGCTCACCGATCGGGAGCGGCGTCCACTGATCCTCATGCAGCCGAAGAGTCTCCTGCGTCTGCCGCAGGCGGCGTCGCACCTCAACGATCTCGTGAGCGGTGCGTTCCGTCCGGTGATCGACGATCCGGCGACGCGCGAGTCGCCCGAGCAGGTGCGGCGGCTGGTGTTCTGCACGGGGAAGATGTACTACGACCTCGCGGCGCACGAGCACGCGCCGGGCATTGCGCTCGTGCGCGTGGAGCAGTTCTATCCGTGGCCGCACGAGGAGATTCAGGCGACCCTCGATCGCTACACCGCGATCGACGAAGTGGTGTGGGCGCAGGAGGAGCCGAAGAACATGGGTGCATGGGCGTTCATCGCACCGCGGCTCCGGGCTGCAGTCGGGAACACGATGCCGATTCGGTACGTTGGTCGTCCGGAGCGCGCGAGCCCGGCGGAGGGGTATCCGGCGCCGCACGCGGAGATGCAAGAGAGGATTGTGAAGGAAGCATTGGGAGAGCTGCAGAAGGTTGGGCTGTGAGCTCTGAGTTCTGAGCTTTGGGTTGTGAGCGGGCTGTGAGCCCGAGGCGTGCTCGATCTGCCTGCTCAGAACCACACTCACAACCCACAGCTCACAGCTCAGAGCCCACAGCCCCTAACCCTGAGTTCATTCCGTGAAGCCATTCTTTCTCGCTCTCGTTGCCGTGCTTGTCGCTGCGCCGCGCCCGTCCTGTGCTCAGGAGCGCGGCGCGGTAGCGTTAGGGGAAGCGGTGTCCGGGCTCGGCGTCACCACGCGCGTGCTCGTGATCGGTGCGCATCCCGATGATGAAGACACGCGGCTCATCGCGTGGCTCGCGCGCGGACAGCATGTGGAGACGGCCTACCTCTCGCTGACGCGCGGCGACGGCGGACAGAATCTTCTGGGGAACGAGCTGGGCGAAGCGCTCGGCGTCATCCGCACGCAGGAGCTGCTCGCGGCCCGGCGCATCGATGGGGCGGAGCAGTACTTCACGCGCGCGTACGACTTCGGCTTCTCGAAGAGCGCGGCGGAGTCGTTCGCCCACTGGCCGCACGACTCGGTGCTCAAGGACGTGGTGACGGTGGTGCGCGCGTTCCGGCCGCAGGTGATCGTCTCCGTGTTCACGGGGACGCCGCGCGATGGACACGGCCAGCACCAGGTGGCGGGGATCGTCGCGCGCGAAGCGTTCGATGCGGCCGCGGACACCGTACGATTCCCGCGCTCGACGACGCAGGGCCTCGGGCCCTGGACGCCGAGCAAGTTCTACCGCAGTGCACGGTTCAACGGCGGGACCGCCACCCTGGCGTTCAACGTGGGCGCGTACGACTGGCTCCTCGGGAAATCGTATGCGGAGATCGCCGCCCAGAGCCGTTCGCAGCACAAGTCGCAGGCGTTCGGCGTGCTGCAGCGGATGGGCGCGGAGATGGACTACGTGCGGCGTGAGGAATCGCGCGTGAACGCGAACGTCGATCCCGCGTCGGAGCGTTCGCTGTTCGACGGCATCGACACGACGTGGCGCCGACTCATTCCGCTCGTCTCGACGGCCGCGCAGCGCGCGGCGCTCGATTCGCTGCCGGACGCCGTTCGCATCGCGCAGGAGCGGCTCGATCTCCGCAATCCATCGAGCGACGTGGCGGCGCTCGCGCGCGTGAAGGTGCTGATCGACCGCGTGCAGTGCGACGGCGCGCGTGATGCGAGCAGCTGCCGGAATGCGGACCCCGATGTGGAGCGCACGCTGCGCGAGGGTGAGGCGCGCGCGTCGCGTGCGCTGCAGCTCGCGGCGGGGGTGACGGTCGAAGCGACTGTGGATCGCGGAACGGTGGCGAGCAGCGATCGCGCGTTCGGCCACACGGGCGACACCATCACCGTCAATCTCGCCGTGTACAACGCGGGGGCGACGCCGGTGTTCGTCAACGGCGTGACGCTCGCCGGCGCCACCGCGCACACGCCGTGGGCGGCGGCGGACCCGTCGGAGCAGATCGCGCCGGACAGCATGTATCGGTGGAGCGACGTCGCGACGTTCGACACGATCACGCAGCCGTGGTGGCTCGTGACGCCGCGGAAGGGTGACATGTTCACGCAGCCGGCGTCGACGACGTCGGAGGCCGAGCACGAGCAGGCGACGGCGGCCGTCGTGCGGATGCGGATCGCGGGCGTGCCGGTCACGGCGACGGTGCCGATCGTGCACCACTACGCCGAGCCGGTGCGCGGCGATGTCCGCGAGCCGCTGGACGTCGTGCCCGCGGTCGCGGTGACGCTCGATCGCACGGTGGAGTACGCGCCGGCGAATACGGCGCTCGATCGCAACGTGAGCGTGCATCTGCGCTCGGGGTCGGTCGCGTCGCGCACCGTGGCGGTCGCGCTGCGCCTGCCCGCGGGACTTCGCGCGGACTCGAGCACGCGCACCGTCACGCTCCCCGCGCTCGGTGCGACGCGCACGGTGACGTTCCGCGTGAGTGGGCACGTGCGCGTGGGGACCGATACCATTTCGGTGGTAGCGACGACCGATGGCGCGCACTTCACGACCGGCTACATCCCGATCGCGTATCCGCACATCACGCCGCAGACGTTGTATCGTCCGTCGACGATCGAACTGCAGGCGGTGGACGTGAAGCTCCCGGCGCATCTGAACGTCGGCTACATCGACGGCGTGGGGGACAACGTCGCGCCGATGCTGCGCGAGCTGGGCGTCCCGCTCACGGAGCTCGATCCCTCGACACTCGCCACGACGGATCTCTCGCGCTTCACGACGATCGTCGTCGGGACGCGGGCGTACGCATCGCACCCCGAGCTCATCGCGAGCAACGGGCGCCTGCTCGACTACGTGCGCAGGGGCGGCACAATGGTCGTGCAGTACGGCCAGTACGAGATGACTCGGCCGGGGATCCTGCCGTATCCGATCACGCTCTCGCGACCGGCCGCGCGGGTGACGGACGAGAACGCGCCCGTGCGCGTGCTGAAGCCCGACAGTCCGCTGCTCAACACGCCGAACAGGATCACGCCGCAGGACTTCGTGGGATGGGTGCAGGAGCGTTCCGTCTACATGCCGTCGACCTTCGACTCGCACTACTCGACGGTGCTGTCGATGAACGATCCCGGCGAGCCGCCGAACGACGCTGCGATTCTCATCGCGCGCTACGGGCAGGGCACGTACCTCTACACGACGCTCGCGCTCTTCCGTCAGCTGCCGGCGGGCGTGCCAGGTGGGGCGAGAATCTTCGTGAATCTGCTGGGTGCGGGAAGCGGGAAGCGGGACTCGGGACTCGGGACTCGGGACTCGGGGACTGCCTCGGGGGATGACGCTGCTTCGCCACGAGCCGCACCCGAGTCCCGAGTCCCGAG
>DASSNR010000033.1:0-7731 GCA_035687925.1 Gemmatimonadaceae bacterium
ACGACGATGAAGCCGACACCGGTGATGGCTGCGATGCGCTGAATGAGATTCATGGCTCTGCCGCGGCGTTGAGGATGGGAAGGCGATCTACGGCGCGTGCTGTATCATGATGCCTTCTTCATGACTGCTCTCAGCGCCCGCGGGTCACACGTCGGCGGTGGCGCCCACGTCAGGGAAGGCGCGCCTTCAGCTGCCGCAGCTCCTCGACGGTAAGCGGTCCCCGCAGCGTGAAGTGCGCGCCGGCCGCGCCGGTCCACTCGATCGAGTTCACGTTCACGCCCCTGGCCGCCGCGCCCGTGCTGTCTGCGACGGGCGGCGGCGCGGCGGGCACGACGCCCGCGCGCTGCACATCCACGGCCGGCCGAGCGGCAGGCGCGAACGCGCGCGACTCCGTCGCCTCGACGCGAGGAACCGTGGCCGTCGCTTCATCGAGCGTTACCCGCACGCCGGGGTGCACCTCGTAGATCCGCCGCACCACGACGTGCGCATCCGGCGTCACCACCTGTTCGGTCGACACGAGCCTGAGCGGTGCGACGGCCATCGGCGCCGTCACGACGGAGCGCCGCGCCTCGGCCGCGAGCTCGGCGCTCGGACTCGAGGTCGCTGGCTTGGCGCTCGTGCGCGACGTCGTGGGCTTGGCACTCGTGCTCGATGGCGCTGTGGCGACGAGCTCCGCACGCTTCGCGTGAGCGGTGTGCGCCTGCACGCTCTCCCGTACCTGCTTCATCGCATTCGTCAGCATCAGCGCGCGAGCCGCCAGTGCCTGCGAGTCCACGCGCGCTCCCTGCGAGCCAGCGCTCGCCTCTCGCGAGTCTGCGCTCGCTCCCCCCGAGTCCGCGCGCGACATGCGCGCTTCGCCGCCGGAGCGCGGTGACATGATGCGCTGCATCGCCACCGTCGCGCCGGCCACCGCGATCGCGACCACCGCCGCGATGCGCGCCACGCGCGGCAGCCACCTCGTCCGCGCCGCGCGCGGTGCTGCCGCCACCGGCGTCTCCGGCGTCACGTTCCCCGGCACTACGTCGAGCGCCGAGAGGATTCGTGACGATGCGGCGATCAGTCCGCGCGCTTCCGCCACCGCCGACGCGCACGAGGCGCACTCGGCCAGATGCGCCTCGATCCCGCGCGCCGCGTCCGCGTCGAGCGCGCCATCGAGCCAGGCGTGGATCGTCCCCTCGTCAAGATGCTGCATGGTCCCTCCGGCGCTCCATCTGCTGCTGCAATGCCTCGTACTGCTCCACCAACCGCCGGCGTGCGCGAGCCAGCGTCGTGCCGATCGAGCCGACGGAGAGCCCCAGCGCCTCCGCGATCTCGTGATAGTCCAACCCTTCCTCGCGCATCAGCAGCGCGAGTCGATCGCGCTCGGCGAGCGCTTCCATCGCGCCGCGCGCCATCGCGGCATCCTGCGCGCGCTCGAGTGAGATCGGCTCCGGCTCCACGGATGCCTCGCGTGATTCCTCGAGCAGGAGCGTGAGCCGCGTGCGACGGCGCGCGTCCTTGCGCGCTTCGTCGCGCACGAGATTGTTGGCCACGGTGAAGAGCCACGCGCGTTCGTTCACGATCTGCTCCTGTCGCAGCGCACGCACGAACGTCTCCTGCGCCACGTCTTCCGCCCAGTCGCGGTCGCCGAGCCGGCGCGTGAGGTAGCGCACCAGCGTCGCATGGTAGTCACGAAACAGCCGATCGACATCGTGCACGCACTCACCATCCGTGGCGAAGAGCCTCGAGGTCGGCCGCACTCACGGCCGCCTGGCCCGACGACGACACCTCGACCGCGATCCCGCGCCCGGCAACGATCACCCGACGCCCGAGCGCGAGCGGCTCGCGCAGCTCGGGAATCGCCCCGACGATCGCGAACCATCCGTCCGAGAACGGCCGCACGCGCACCACGCGCATCCCTTCGTGATACCCGACGTCCGTCCACACGCTGTCGCGCAGCACGAAGATGTGGCCGCCAACCGTGCGGCGCAGGAGCACGCCGGCATCACCCGAAGGACTCCCCGCCACAGCGGCCGTCACCGTCGCGATCGAGTCGAGCGCGGCGACGGACGCCACCGCACGCTCGGCCGTCGCCTTGCGCGCCTGCTCGAACCGCATGACGGGTGCGCTGGCGGGCGCGGATCGCATGTCCTGCCGCGCTCCGCTCGCGCTGAACGAGACGACCGCGCGCGGCTCCTGCACGAGATACGACGAGAACTCCGTGGGGATCCCGTAGCGCTCGCCGAGCTCCTCGATCTCGTGGTCCAGCTCCGGCGATGCGCCATCATGACGACGCTGCGCGCTCAACCACCCGATGCGCTGTGCGGCCCACAGTCTCGGCACGAAGGCATTCGCGCGCTCGTGCGCCGGGAAGTCCACGTCCTGCGTCCAGTGCACGGCGCCTGTCGGCGAGCGCCCATCGAAGCGCAGCGTCGCGTGTCCGCTCCCTTCGTACCGCGTGAGCAGCGTGAGGTTCTGCCCCGCGAACAGATCCACGGGTCCAGCCGGCATCGTCTTCACCAGCCGGACCTCCCCGTCCACTCGCACGCGCAGGTCCGTGACGATCGGATTCGTGAGCCGGCTCGCGACTACTGCCACCGCGCGCTCCACGCTCTCATCGGGGCGGACGAACTGCGCCGTCCCGTGCCCGGCGAGCGCGAGCTGCTCGAGCAGCGACGCGTTCACATCCGCACCGACGCCGAAGGTGAAGACGCGCTGATCGCCGCGCAGCCGATCCGCCTCGTGCGCGATCACATCGGGATCGTGCTCGCCCACCGTCGGCTCGCCGTCGGTCACGAACAGTGTGACGCGCAGCCGATGCGCGTCCTCGCGGTCGGACTCGCTCGGCGCCGACAGCGCTTCGCGCAGCGCACCCGCGAGATTCGTCGAGCCGCCGGCGGAGAGCTGATCGAGGTAGCGTTCCGCCGCGCGAACGTTCGCCGGTGTCGCTGGCGCGAAGTCGTCACGGAACGTGTGCACGTCGGTGGAGAAGTCGATGAAGCGGAAGCGATCGGTGGGCGAGAGCGTGGCGAGCAGCTGCTTCCCGGCCGCGCGCGCCTGCTCCATCTTCGCGCCGCTCATCGAGCCCGACACATCGAGCACGAGCGTGACATCGCGCGGCGTCACGGCTACCGGAGCGGCGGGCGGCGCGAGCGCGATGAGCGCGAACCCATCCTCGCCACTCGGCGCGTTGGCCAGAAGCGAGATGGCAGGCTCGCGCCGGCGCGGCACCGGAACGAGAATCACGACATCTCGCGCATCGCCGCGCGCTTCGACGGTGCGCGTCCCATTGCGGTCACGGGTGCTGAGCGTGTGCGTCGGTGAGTACGGCGCGCCGTAGCCATCGGCGAGCGCGTACGAGAGCGTGAACGACGTTTCGCCGGTGCTGCCGCGATCCGCGACGCTCGCATCATCATGCACGTCGTCGATCGGATGCAGCGGTGGCATCGGGATCGGACGCGGCGGCACCACGCGCGGCCGCGTCATCCCGCGCTGATACTCGATGCGCAGCGCGTCCCCTTCACGCACCGCCACCGTCTGGAAGCGCACCACGACACGCTTGGACTCGCCGGCTCCGAACGGAAAGATTCGCGCGCGCAGCATCCCGTGCCCCATCCACTCCACGAGCGCGGGATCGCGCCGCCGCCGCACGATCTCCTCGTACGTCGCTCGCGCCTGCGCCGCGCTCATCGTCTCGCCCGCGATCAGCTGTCCATTGATCGAGAGCCGCAGATCCTCGAACGCCGCGCCCGCCGGCAGCGGGAAGATGTAGTCCGCTTCGCCGAGTACGGGCCCGCGGTTGACGAACGTCTCGTCCACCTCGTAGTGCAGCACGCCGTTGACGAGCGCCACATGCACCGCGCTCGACGTCCGCTCGACACCCATCGAGCTGCACCCCACCATGCACACGCCCGGCCCGCACTCCGCGCAGGGCATGTGAGGATCGATCCACCCCTGCGCGCGCGCCGTGGTATTGACGAGCACTGCTGCGACGAGCCCTGCAAGTACGCTCCGCATGACGCCCTCCCTGTGTTACAGGAGAGACGTCCCCGGCGCGAGAACTTGCACACATCCCCGGATCAGCCGTGCATTCGGGCTTCCTTCCGGGCGTGGACTCGGCAGGATGACGCGGGCTTCTACCGCCCCCGCCGACACTCCGCCAGCAACCGCCGCGGCTCCGGCGCGTGCGGATAGAGGTCGTGCGCCACTCCCGCATGCCGCCGCACGCTCCCACACGCTCCGCGCCGCGCGTACGACTCCGCGAGCTGCATGTGCAGCCGATAGCTCCCAGGGTCCGCCCGCGATGCCTGCTCGATCGTCGCCAGCCGGCTGCTCGAGCTCGCGATCGACATCGCCACGATCTGCGACGCACTCCGTGCGGCGAACAGCACCCCGATCGCCAGTACACCGATCATCGTCCACGTCCGCCGGCGCCCGCACAGGTCGAATCCCGCACGCGTTCGCTCCGGCGTCGCCGACAACGCACCGAGCATCGGCCACGCGATGATGCTCGTCGCCGGCAGCAGCAGCACCGCGTCGAACGCTGCGACCGCCACCGTCACCACCACTGTCGCGCCGAGCGCGAGCCCTGCGAGATACTGCTCGGAGTCCCGCGCGTGCCGCATCTGTCGCACCGCGTTCACGGCGAGCCCCATGAGTGCGAGCACGAGCAGCGCGACTGCCGGCACGCCGCGCTCCGAGACGAACGCCGCCCAGTCGCTGCTCGGCCACGGGTTCGCCGTCATGCCGTCGCTGTGCGAGATCGAGGGGTCGTTGCGCGCCGCGAAGCGCGGATATTCGACCGACCAGTTCCCCGTACCGACGCCGAGCCACGGATGCGCGCGCGCCATGTGCAGTGAGTTGCGATATTGGATGAGCCGCCCGCGCCCGCTCCCCTCGTTGTAGTTCACCATCCCGACCATCGAGTCGAGGTACGGCGAATCGCTGCGCCAGTCGAGTGTGTTGGGGAGCGACACCGCCGCGAGCACGCCGACCCCGACGGCGAGCGCGAGCCACTTGAGTCGCGTGCCGGTGCGCGCGTCGCGCCATCGACGGCGCACCATCCACGCGACGAGGGCGAGCGGCACGGTGCCCACGAGCAGCGCCACCCACGCCGCGCGACTCCGCGAGAGGATGAGCGCACACGCGAGCAGCCCGACGCCGACCGTGCCGGCCAGCGCCCAGGCGCGACGCCGCGCCGTAAACGTACACAGGATGAGCGCCGGCATTCCCATCGCAGCCGCGTGTGCCATGAAGTTGCGATTCCCGAACGTTCCGCCCGGCGCACGGTTCAAGCTCACCAGATCGCTGTCCACGCCGTACGCCTGCAGCAGCGCCGTGCACGCGCCCGCCACGACCGCCAGCGCGAGCGCGGCGACGAGTGGACGCGCGAGCCCCGCGCCGCTCAGCGCGCGCGCCGCCCAGAACAGCGCGATCCCCGATACACTCACCGCGAGCGCACGCTCGGCCAGCCACCAGTTCGGCGCGAACGCCGCCGAGATCGCGCTCAACACGAGGAACCCCGCGAGCAGTGTATCGACGCGCGTGAGCTCGAGTCGCCGCACGCACGCGAGACACAGCAGCACCACTGCGACGGCCGTGGCGTGCAGCGCGAGCTCCTTCGGCACGAAGAATCGGTCGAGGTCGAATTGCTTGAACGGGAGCGCGATGAGGACCGTGGCGAGCGCGCCGAGCTGCAGCAGAAACAGGGCGAAACGCTCGAAACGTGTGGCGGATGCAGAGCTCACGCGGTGGATCAGTGCGGTAGGCAGGTGGGTGCCGGCGAGGCCGGTCGACAGGCGGGCGTGCGAAGTGCGTCGGTCCAATAGTAACATTGAGGCAGTTCACATCCAGATCTGGAACTTCACCCGCCCCGTGCGGGTAACTCGCGCGTCGAGAGGGAGGATCATTCGGTGGCCGGTCGAGGCGCACGCGTCGTCATACTGTTCTGCGTCTCGGCCCTGAGCTTCGCTCCGGCGCGCGCGCAGTCGTCACCCTTGAACGGCAATCGCCTCGCGATGAGCGCCGGTCTCGCGTACTCCGCGCAGCGCGACGAGCGCGCCTCCTCGCTCTCGTATTCCGGCGTCGGCCCCTTTCTCGATCTCGCCTTCACGCACCACTCGGGCGCGTCCCTCGTCGACGTCGACCTCGCCGTCTCATCCGCGCGCTCGACCTCGAGCATCACGAGCGATGCGCTCCCCTTCGAGCGCGAGCGCGCCGCCATGGTGCGCGTCGCCTACCTGCACCGCGTGTTCGGCGGCGGACCGCATCGCTCCACGTGGCTCCTCGGCGCCTCCACGGGCGGCGAGCTCTTCGCCAGCGACCATCACTTCGCCGATCCCGACCAGCGCATTGCCTCGTACGGGCTGGGTCTCTTCTCCTTCGGTCCCGCCGTCGCCTGGGAGCTGCGTCTCGGCCGCGGCGCACTCTCCACGCGCGTCGATGTCCCGGTCGTCGGACTCGCGTGGCGCCCGTACGCCGAGTTCCGCCATCTGCGCGACGCCGAGCGCCGCGTCGTCACACTCGACGAGATGCATGCCGCGCACGCCGCCGTCGAATACGTGTACCCGCTCGGGGCGCGCGTCGACGCGTCGATCATCTATCGCCTCTCCGCGCTCAGCGTGCACGAGACGCAGCCGTACGCGCGCATGAGCCAGTCCATGCTCGCCCGCCTGAGCGTGCGCTTCGGCCGCACGCATCCGGACGTGCTCCCATGACACATCGCCCAGCGTCCTTCCATCGTGCGACGCGCGTGATCGCGCTCGTGTGCGTCGTCGCTCTCGTCGCGTGCACCGATTGGGTGATCGGTCCCGAGCCCTCCACCAGCTCGACCGCGATCTTCGATGCGCTCTGGTCCGACTTCGACGCACACTATTCGTTCTTCGAGCTGAAGGGGATCGACTGGGATTCGATCCGCACCGTCTACCGCCCGCTGGCCGCGCACGCGAGCAACGATGCCGAGCTCTTCGAGACGCTCGCCGGCATGCTCGCCGAGCTGCACGATGTGCACGTCACGCTCAACGGGCCCGACGAGAGCTACCACTGGGATCCCCCGTATCGCATCGACTTCGACTCGACCATCGCCTTCACGCGCTACGTGATCGACGCGCATCATTCGCCGAGCGGGCATCTGCACTATGGCCGGTGCATGCTCGATTCGACGGTCGGCTACATCGCGATCCCGATGTTCACCGACGCCGGCTGGACGCACGAGATCGACGACGTGCTCGACTCGCTCGCCGGCGTGCGCGCCATCGTCATCGATGTGCGCGGCAACGGCGGGGGCGATACGCAGAACGCCGTGAATATCGCCTCACGGTTCGCCGACAGCGCGCGCACCTTCGCCTACGTGCGCTACCGGAACGGGCCGCGCCACTCGGACTTCACACCCGACATACCCGAAACGGTCGCGCCGGCCGGCGCGCGCCGCTTCACCGGTCCCGTGGTCGTCCTCACCAACCGGCAGGTGTTCAGCGCGGCCGAAGAGTTCGTGCTCGCCATGCACGCGCTCCCCACGGTCACCACGCTCGGCGACACGACCGGCGGCGGCTCGGGCAACCCGCTCGTTCGCGAGCTGCCCAATGGGTGGACGTACCAGATCTCGCAGTGGATCGAGTACACGCCGCAGGGCAGGACCTTCGAGGGAGTCGGGCTCGCCCCGGACACGGCGATCCCCGTCTTCCCGCAGGATCGCTCGCGCGGCATCGACCGGCAGCTTCGCTCGGCGGTGCGACGGTTGAGTCCAGGGTAGCC
>DASSNR010000035.1:0-6122 GCA_035687925.1 Gemmatimonadaceae bacterium
CCACGCGCGCCACATCCTTCAGCCGGATGGGCTGCCCGTCGCGGTTCGCGATGATCACCTCGCCGAACTGCTTGGGATCGGTGATGCGCCCTGTCACGCGCACGAGCTGCTCGGTGCCACCCTTCTCGACGCGTCCTGCCGGCACCTCGAGGTTCTGCTGCTGCAGCGCGCCCATGACGTCGGCCACCGACACGCCCACCGCCTGCATGCGGCTCGGCAGCAGGAAGACGCGCACCTCGCGCGCGAGTCCACCCGCGAGACGCACCTCACCCACGCCGCGCACGCTCTCCAGGCGCCGGCGGATCGTTTCGTCCGCGAGGCTCGTGAGGTTGACGAGCGGCATGGTGTTCGACGAGAGCGCGAGCGACACGATCGGCTGCGACGCGGGGTCGAACTTCTCCACGATCGGTGGATCGATGTCCTCGGGAAGATCGCGCCGGATCGTCTCGATCTTCGCGCGGATGTCCTGCGCCGCCGCATCGACGTCGCGCCCGAGGTCGAACTCGACGATGACCTGCGACACGCCCTCCAGCGACACGGAGGTGATGTGCTTCACCCCCTGCACCGGGTTGAACGCTTCCTCCATGCGGCGCGACACTTCGCGCTCGATGGTCTCCGCGCTCGCGCCTGGGTACGTCGTCTGCACCGTGATGACCGGGATGTCGACGTTGGGGAACTGATCGATCGGCAGCTGGCGGTAGCCGAAGATGCCCAGCACGACGAGCCCGAGTGCGAGCATCGTCGCAAACACCGGCCGTCGGATGGCGAGGCCGCTCAACCCCGTCAACTTGCGCTGACGCTCGGCGTTCCCTCCACCCGCGTGGTGCTCGTGCGCGTCCGACGTGTACGGCGCGCCCCGCTCCGGATCGTGCTTCTCGGTTGCACCCATGTCAGCGCCCTCCCTCATCGCCTCGGGTCGAGTCGTTCACCGTCTCACCGGCGGCCGCCTGTTGATCGCCCGTCACCGTCACCTTCGTCCCTGGCGTGAGCTGCACCGACGGCGTGATGATCACGCGCTCGCCGGCCTGCAGCCCGCGCACGATCGCCACACGCGAAGTGGCCTGATCGCGCGTTCCCAGCGTCACCGCACGGCGCTGCACCTGGTCGCCCGCGATCACGAGCACGTGCGTCGAATCGCCTGTTCCGCGGATCGCCGCCTCGGGCACCACCACCGCATCGTGCACGCGCTGGCCGACGATGCGTCCGTTGGCGAACTGTCCACCGATGATCGTGCCCTTCCTGTTCGCGAGCTGCACGTATACGCCCACCTGTCGCGTGAGCGGATCGGCCACGGGATCGATGCGCGCGACGCGCCCGCTCAGCTCGCGCCCCGGCGCGGCGTTGAGCGTGAACGCCACCGGTGCGCCGACGCGAACACCCGCGGCCTGCTCCACCGGGATCTGACCGGCGAGCTCGAGCGTGTCGGAGTTCACGACGGTGAAGAGCACTGCGTCCGTGCCAACCGCCTCGCCGCCATCCACCGAGCGCGCGCTCACCACACCGCTGATCGGTGCCGTGATCGTGCTGCGACGCGCGGCCTCCTCGGCGCGCGCCGCTTCGGCCTGCGCCGCCTCGACGGCGGCCTGCGCCGTCTTGAAGTCGATGGCCGACATCGCGCCCGCGTCGTAGAGCGTGCGCGCCGCGTCGAGCTTCTGCTGAGCGAGCGCGAGGTTCGCCCTCGCGGCCACCGCCTCGCTCTGCACGCCTTCGGCTTCGATGCTCGCCATCACCTGCCCACGCTTCACCGGCGTGCCGCGGTCCACGCGCACGCCGCGCACCGTCCCCGACACCTGCGACTTCACCTGCACGAGCTTGTACGGCTGCAGCGAGCCGGTGAGCACCACGCCCGCCGTCAGGTCCGCGCGCTCGGCGACGGCGACGTCCTGCGGCCCGAGCACCGCGCGCGGCGGTGCGGCAGACGCGGGCACTTCCTGGCTGCTCGAGCGTCCACACGCGGCCGCCGCGATGAGTCCGACCATGACGAGTGCCGCGCGCGCACGACGACCGCCCCTCTCCATGCTGGCCATATATCGATTCCCGTAGACTGTGGTCACGTCACTCATTGGTTGATCCGGACGATCGCCCGAGCGCCTTGAGCATCTGCGCATCGGCGATGTGATAGTCGGCAATCGCTTGCGCGAGGTTCGTCTTCGCTTGGAGCAGCGCGAGACGCGCATCGGAGGCCTCGAGCTGCGTCGCGAGCCCCTTCTGGTAGCGCAGCACCGTGAGGTCGTAGACACGCTGTGCCTGATCCACGGTGCGGCGCCGAGCCGCGATCGTGGAGCGGGCGCGCTCCTTCTCGCCGCGTGCGCGCTCGTACTCGAGCTGCACGGCCTCGCGGAGCTGCGCGAGCTTGAGCTGCGACTCCTGCTGCTGGATGCGCGCGAGCTGCACGTCGGCACTGCGCTTGAACCCCGAGAAGATCGGGACGGTGACGCCGATCATCGCGCTCAGATCGGGGCGCCAGGTGGCGCCCGACCAGTTGAAGGCGCCGAGCGGCCACAGCTGTCGCCCGAAGTTCACCTGCAGATTCACCTGCGGGAGGTACGCACCCTTCGCGATGGAGATCTGCTGGTCGCTGATCGTCACGTCCTTCTCGGCCGCTCGCACCGCGGGCCGCTCAGCGAGCGCCTGCGCCGCGGCCGTCATGTCGGGCGTCGTGTCGCTCTCGGCCGGCGCTTCGAGCGCGGTCGTCAGGTGCAGCGGTTGCGCGACCGAAATGTTCACGAGCCGCTTGAGGTCGAGCGTGGCGATCTCGCTCTGATTGCGCGCATCCACGAGCTGCGGGCGCAGATTTTCGAGTGAGACATCGGCGCGCATGACATCGAGCTCGGAGGACATCCCCGACTTGAAGCGCAGCCGCTCCTGATCGAGGAAGCGCTGCGCCTGATCGACCGCCGCCTGCGCGATGGACTCGAGCTCCTCCGCGAGCACGGCGTGGTAGTACGCCGTGCGCACCTGCAGATCGAGGTCGGCGATCTGCTCCTGCAGCCCGAGCCGGGCCTGATCTTGATACGCATGCACGACCTTGAGCCCCGCACCGACGCGCCCGCCCGAATAGAGCATCTGCTTGGCGGTGAGCGACGCGTTGTACGTGTGCTGCTGCCCGAAGGGGAGATTGCCGAAGAGCGCGCTCATCCCCGTCAGTCCGGCGAGCGGCGCGTTGCGCTCGAGGTAGCTGAGCCGCTGATCCACCGACGCCGTGCTGTCCGGGCTGAAGCGCAGCGAATCGGGAAGCTGGAAGCTGCCGCCCGTGTTGTAAGGCGACTGGAAGGTGCGCGTGTACGACAGCGACCCGCTGATCTGCGGGAGCGCCTCCGACCACGCGGACGCGACCTCGGCCTGCGCCTGCTCCACCTGCGCGCGCGCGAGGCGCACTTCCTCGCTCTTGTTGTTCGCGCGGTCGAGCGCATCGGCGAGACTGAGCGCGAGCGTATCCGCGGATGCGGTGTCGGGGTGCGCCGGCCACGACTGCGCCTGAGCCGGAGATGACACGACCCCGGCGCACACAACGACCGTGAAGAGCAGCACGACAGTTCTCACAATCCGTCCTCTAGAGTTCAGGGCGTGGATGGCGGGTGACGCTCGGCGTCAGCTGCCTGCCCGGCCGTTCCTGGAATGTTGCGCCGCGGCGCGCCGCTTCTCGCGGCTGGCGCGCCAGCGCGCGAGCTCCTGCGTGGTTGCCTCGAGCACGAGCCCCATCGCATCGGCCGCTTCGTCCAGTCGCTCGCGCACCTCGGGGCTCGTGCTCTTCATGCGCCGCCCATCGTCGATCAGCTCGGCGAAGCGTCGCATGACAGCGAGGCGGCGCTCGAGGGCGCGCGTGTAGTGATCGGGGGCGATGCGGTAGTAGTCGCGCCGATCACCGGGGCGCGTGACGCGCTCGACGACGCCGCACTGCTCGAGGCGCCGCGCATCGATGCTGATGCTCGCGCGGCTCACCGCAAGCCGCTCCGCCATCTCATCGATCGAGCATTCGCCGGGCGTGATGAGGAGGAGCCCGACGATGCGTCCCGCGATCCTCGGCAGCCCCTCGGTCTCCTCGAAGAGCTGGCCCGTGCGTTCAATGAAGCGATCCTGTTCGTGCATCTCCCTGCTCGTCATGTGGATCCGCGCCGCGCCGGCTGTCCGCTCGAGCGCGGGCCGGCGGACGCGGTCCTGGAGATTACTCCGTTCAGTACGTTTAGTCAACACTAAACACGTGTGTGAGGCGCGCCAGTCGATCGGAGCGACAATCGGGCCACGAGAGAGGAGCGACGGGAACGAGTACCACGAGGAGTGCGACATTGACGGACACGCGCCCGTACGAATCCGCGCGCGCCGCGTTTCACGCGTGCCGGTTGCCGCCGGAACGGGGCACGCGCTCCCGGCTGTCGCTCAGCGACTCGTGCGGAGCGCGTTCAGGATGACGGCGAGGTCGATCCCCTCCTGCAGCACGGCGCCGGCGACGGGCGGCAGCTTCCCGAAGGCGGCGAGCACCATCCCGATCGCGCTGAGGCCCAGCCCCACCCAGATGCTCTCGCGCGCGATGCGCATGGTGCGGCGCCCGATGCGAATCGCGTCCGCAACGCGCGAGAGGTCGTCCGCGAGCAGCACGACGCCCGCCGCTTCGGCAACGATCCCGCCGCCGTGCGCCGCGAGCGCCACACCGACCTGCGCCGTGCTGAGCGCCGGTGCGTCGTTGGTGCCGTCGCCGACCATCATCACGGTCTCGCCCTGCTGCATGAGGTCGCGCACGATGGCCACCTTGTCCTGTGGGAGCAGGTCGCCGTAGATGTCGCCGACGCCCGCGCGCTCGGCGACCGCACGCACGTTGTCGGCGTGATCGCCGGAGACGATGACCGTGCGCCGCACGCCCAGGCGATCGAGCTGCGCGATCGATCGGCTGAGCTCTGCGCGCGTCTGATCGGCGAACTCGATCGCGCCCTGGATGTCGCCGTCGATCGCGACGAACGCGCGGAGTCCGCTCACCGTGTGCGCGAGCGCGGCCGCGCTCCCGTTCGCGCGCGACGCCTCCTCGCGCACGAACGAGCGCGCGCCAACCGCGACCGTGTGGCCATCGACATCGCCGACGACGCCGCGTCCGGGATCCTCCCGCACCCAACGCGGCTCCGGGATCTCGAGCTCCGCCGCGCGGGCCGCGTCCACCACGGTGCGCGCCAGCTGATGACTGGAGCCCTGCTCCACGCCCGCCGCGAGACGCAGCACTTCGCGATCGTCGAGCCCATCGCGCGCGACGACGCGGCTCACCTCGGGGCGCCCGATGGTGAGCGTCCCCGTCTTGTCGAACACCGCCGTGGTCACCTGCCCCAGCTGCTCGAGCGCGGTGCCGTTGCGGATGACGATCTGGCGGCGCGCTGCGCGGTTGATCCCGCCGAGGATGGCGACCGGTGTTGCGAGGATGAGCGGGCACGGCGTGGCGACGACGAGCACGGCGAGTACGCGCACGGGATCGCCCGAAGCGATGTACGCAATGAGGCAGACGGCGAGCGTGATAGGCGTGAACCAGACCGCGTAGCGATCGGCGAGCCGCTGCAGCGGCGACTTGCTCGCCTGCGCCGAGCGCACGAGGTCGACGATGCGCGCGTACTGGCTCTCGCTGGCGAGCGCCAGCGCGCGCACGGTGAGGAGCGATTCGCCGTTGAGGCTTCCACTCAGCAGCCGCGTGCCGGGCGACGCCGAGATGGGAATGGGCTCGCCGGTGATGCGCGAGACGTCGACGTGCGAGCGGCCGCTCACGACTTCGACGTCGCACGGAAGCATCTCGCCGGGGCGCACGAGCAGCTCGTCGCCGACGGCGATGTCCGCAACCGGGATGTCATCCGTCTCGCCATCGACGATGCGATGCGCGATGCGCGGCGCCGCCGCCTCCAGCTCGCGTACCGCGAACGAGGCGCGCCCTTCGGCGTACCGCTCGAGCGCTTCGCCGCCGGTCTGCATGATGACGACGATGAGCCCCGGCAGCGGAAGCACGAGCAGCACCGCACCGATGATGGCGAGCGTGGCAACGACGTCAGCGGCGAGGCGGCCGTGGACGATGCCGCGCGCCGTGCGCCAGACCACCGGCGCGGCGGTGACGATGAGCCCCGCTTGCCACACCCACACCGCCCACGGCGAGGTCG